>JAGOMP010000077.1 GCA_017993505.1 Planctomycetota bacterium | reverse complement strand
TGCTTTGGGGAGAGAATTTGCTCGGGGGGCGGAAAGTTGCTCGGGGGAGGCATAAAATGCGTGAATAGAAAAAATACGTAGAATTACGTAAAAATTCTTAGAAATGCACGAATGAATACGAAAAAATTTGCTCGGGGGAGGCAATCTTGCTCCAGGGAGGCAAGATTGCTCTGGGGGGGGGAGGCAAGGTTGCTCCGAGAAGGCAAGGTTGCTCCAGGGGAAGCAGATGTTGCTCTGGGGGAGGAATTTGCTCGGGGGAGGAGATGTTGCTCTGGGGAGGGAAAGTTGCTTTGGGGAGAGAATTTGCTCGGGGGGCGGAAAGTTGCTCGGGGGAGGCATAAAATGCGTGAATAGAAAAAATATGTAGAATTACGTAAAAATTCTTAGAAATGCACGAATGAATACGAAAACGCGGAGAATTACGTAGAATGCGTGAATAAAAAAAAATGCGAAGATTTACGTAAAAATTCTTAGAAATGCATGAATGAATACGAAAATGCGGAGATTTACGTAAAAATTCTTAGAAATGCATGAATGAATACGAAAATGCGGAGATTTACGTAAAATTATGTGAATAAAAAAAATGCGTGAATACGTTGGAATGCGTAGGTTTCCTTTGCTCTGGGGGCGGAAAGTTACTCGGGGGAGGCAAATTTGCTATGGGGTAACATAAAAAGGGACGGTTTTGAAAACCGTCCCTTTTTATGTTATGATTTTAGAATTTTGTCATAGAGTGGAAAGAAGGAAGGATGTTCACCAGCGATTAACATATCTATTTGGAAATCATCTTTTGTGATAGTGGTTTCTGGATCGTTTGTTTTCACTTCTGTAATTCTGAGGTCATCTGGTCCTTCTGTTTGGCATGTAACTGTAACTGCTGATTTGATTCTTGGTTTCAAATTGATGTTTGCCCACAGTTGGCTGAGTCCACTAAGAGATTTTTGATATCCTAGGTTCATTCGACGAACTCCTTGCTCAAATGTGAGTGTAAACGTTCTAGGATTTTGGCTATCCCATTCTTGATCATCAGGAGATAGAATTACATCCACTAATGTGCCTTCTACTACTTTTCCAATGCGCCATGTAAATTTTTGGCTATCTCCTTCTGTATCAGCACCAAAGCGAATGGTAAAGGAACGTCCTAAACCTTTTTGTTGGAATTGTAGAATTTCACATGCTCTTTCAACACTACATTCTTCTGCAGAAGGAGTAATGATTCTTGCTTGTGGAATGCGATAGGATCGCAATAAATTTTTGAAGTGTTCTCTAAAATAAGGAATTTCAAATACTTTTCCACCTAATAGGATCATAGTGTTTTCTGGATGTTCGCCGAATCCCTTGAGTGTGAGTTCTGCGAGTTTTTCCATAGCTTTTTGGTATTCATTCCCTAGTAGCTCTTCAAAGTGTTTTTTGCCTTCTGCATTTGTCATTCTACTCCAGTCTTCTAAAACTTTTCTGGATAAAGAGTTGACTTTATTTGCAGCTGTTGCTCCGTATCTTTGTTGTGCTTCTTCTTCTAAAAATGCACAACTAATATGATCACCGCCAAATCCTGTTCTTCCTAGGTAATTGTGACCCACAGATACTGTTTCGCCCACTCGTTTTGCTGAAATGAGTTGTTCAAAGGAGCTGAATTGTAATCGAACTACTCTAGAGTGGGTGGCTCCTTGTGTGACAACTAGGAAGTTGACAGGAGCTGTAATTCTAGGAAGTATGCCGTGTTTTGCCATGAGTTTTTTGATTTCAATATCTTGGATAGCGAGTTTGGAATCGACTTGGTCTGTGAGCCAATGAAGCATTGTTATGAATGATTCTGGTAAAAATGTGAGTTTATCATAGATGTCGCCTTGTTCTTCGTCTGTAAGCATGGGTGGAAAAAATTCTTCGATGCTTTCTTTGACGAGTTTTTTATATCGCTTGATATCTGGTGTGGCAAAGTAATCAGGATATTCGATTACCATTTGACTTAGTTGAAATCTTGTATTAGCTGAGTGATGTATTTTAGCAGCATTATATAAAAATTTAAGTTGAGCTTTGATGTATGTTTTGTATAGTTCTTCATTTGTCGGAGATTGATGTATTATTTTTTCTCCAGCATATGTACTAATATAGGGTGGAGGTTTCCCTGCACCACCTAGTAAATAACGTATTGGTTGTAAAAATAGTGTGCATGCGGGGTCACTTCTATCACTCATGAAGTTGCTCAAAGCTTCTTCACCTAGCGAAATTTCTTGCCGTTGGTCATGGATGACTTTTTCTGCACGAAATACAGCAATCTCATTTTTGCCGTTTTCATTTTCAGGTTTATATCGTGCCATCTCTGCCCCAACTTGGCATAGGAATGTTCTTTTTGTAAACGTGGTTCCTAAAGCTAGTCCTAGGACTAGATTGGGGAATTGTCCGCTTCGTCCTGGTGCTTTTACCCCTGGTACGGAAAGGGATCCAGATCCTAATGCGACGACTCCTTTTGATTTAGGATTTTTAAATACTTTTTCCCATACACTCATATAGGACTCCTATTTTAATGAGGATCTTATTCTAAGGATAAAAATAAAGTTGTATTGATATTTTCTTTAATTGTTTTCACTGCACTTGTATTTGCGATATTGAAAACGTTTTTTTATGTTTCTTGTATGTTGTTCAATTTTTTATTCCTATTGTCTTAGAATAGGATTCCTATTTTTTTTGGCAATTGTTCAGGTGTTTTTTGTTTGTCATAAATCAAACCATCCCTGGTATATACTTTACATCTACTTTGTCTGATTTAAGAACAATATTTGCATTTTTAGGTAATTCTTGTACTACTTTATCATGGTGTGATTTATCTATATAACATGCAGTGTCATCTGCATTTAGCATTTATTCTACCGTTCTTGTCATTTAATCTACCGTTCTTATGTTGAACGTGCGGCTGTACTTAATCTAAAATTTTTTCTACTATTTATCTTCTATTGTTTTTGTGTTGAATGTGCGACTGTGACTGATCTAAATTTTTTCTACTACTTATATATTCCATTCTAGCTTTTTTTTATAGATTGGTAGTCATAATATATAGAAATAAAAGAGCCATTGTCTTTCATTGAAGAAAAAATATTTTAAATGGTCTAAACAGTTTAAATATTGACTATGCTTATCATAGTCAATATTTAAACCATGTTTTATTTATGTTTCCCCCGTTTGCAAAGACTGTTCTATTTGTTCAGTCATAGCGGTTATGGATTCTCGGTGGCTTCTTTTTGTTTGCTACTTGGGATAGGGGGTAATTTATCTACAACTTCTTTGAGTTTATCGTAGCATATTGTTACAATTTTTGCTTCTTCTTCAGAGATGTCATCTCTGATGTGAAAGGAAGATGTGATTCGTGATTTTTGTTCCCAAAGATATTTTCTGAGTTTATCTTGATTCCAAAGTGCTGCTGTGAGTTGGCATTCTATTACATTTTGAACGGCTTCTTGGAAAGCTTTTCTTTCTTTATTTGTATAGATGCCACTAAGTTCTGTTTCTAGAATTTTAATGGGTTCTGTCAAGTAGTCAACTACAGATTCTACAGGGATGTTACCTTTGATGATAGGGCGTCCTTTATCTTCCATAAAGCTGATAATTTGATCTATGACTCGTTCGCGTACGTGCTGGAATGTTTCTTCTTGGTAGACTTCCCAGTCTTCTTGTTCATTTTCAGATGCCTGTAATACTTCTCGAACTTGTTCTAGTGTCATATATTTTTTGTCTACAAAAATTTGTCCTAGTTTTAAATGGCGTCCGCTTTCCATTTCTGTTTGTTGTTGAAATTGTAATGCTTCTTCTGTTTGTTTAGAGGTGACAAATTTTTTCTGGATACAAAATTCTCCGAATTTTTCAGGTAATCTAAATTCTTCATTTCGCCAACGTAGGTCTTTGAGATCTTCAATAAGTTTTTCCATATACGTATTGATTTCAAGTTCGCTTGGTTTTGTGTCTGTGATACGTTTTGTTTCCAAAACTTTGAGTAGGTCTTTGGAGTATGGTAGAATTTGTTGACCCAGTCGTGTGTAGCGAATTTTGCTACCTTGGGTTCTCATGACTCGTTCTACAGCTCTCCATGCGAATTTAATACCACCATCATTGTTGTCTAATGTTGCATCTAGATTTTTCTTTGCATCAAATAAATATTTGCTAAGTGTAGGACTTGTTTTACTATTTTCTATGAAAGAGCGAGATAGTGATTCTGAAAAATCGAATTTAGGAGCTCGACATACGAATACGTTGTGGAAGTTATCTCCTAAGCCACGAATTTTGTCCATAACATTTGTTTGAATCCAAAGTTTCCATGTAGCACCTTCGTCGGGAATGGCAATTGTTTCACCATTCTCTTTAGATTCTTTATAATCATTTTTCTTGATAGCTTGGTCTGCGGCTTTGTCAATTTTATTCATGAAGATAAAGAGTCGATCTTGGAGATTACCATATTTACGACATTCTTCAAATAATGCTTGGAATTCTGTATCCACTTGTTGTTCTTCAAGTACTAGGATAAAGATAATAATATCTACAGAAGGAACAAGTCGTTCAAAACCCCATCTATTTTTAAAAGCTTGGATTTGAGAGTGCATTCTTTCATCTGCACTAACTTTTTCTGCTTCAAATCCACCTACGCGGACACCAGCTGTGTCATAGATATCGATATCTTTGAGAATGTCTTCTTCTACGAATAAGTCGGTGATAGCACCAATCGTTCGCATCATGTAGTAGACACGTCCCATTTGTTTAGCTTCTGCATCACTTCGTCGTTCTTTTTCTCGTATGTATTCAGCGAGTTTGCCAACATTTACAGATTTATCAAGAAAGTTGATGAGTAAGCTACGAGGTACTGGGTTGTAATTGGCAAAATGTTTTCCTTCAGGATCGAAGTGTTCTGTGATTTCGGCTAAGCTTGCAAAGTAAGCACTATCATCATCATCACCTGTGACTCTTGCCCATTGATGAGCTTCTGTAACCCATTCTTTGATGGCATTGTAGAGACGTTTGTCATATTCAGTGTCTTTTTTTGTTCCACTACCACGAGCCACTCGTACAACTCTGTCCCACACGTCTGCTAATTGGCTGTCTTGACGAATGACATCTCGAATTCTTGGAAGATCTGAGAGTAGTTTGTAAAAGTCACGAGGCATTAGGAATGTGACTTTTCCATGGTCTTCTGGAGAGAATTCATTGTCATGAGGATAGCGTAATCGTACTAACATAGGGGTGGTATCTGTGGCTGTGGAGCCAGAGAATTTTCCTAGTTTTGTAAGGAAGCTGGTGAGTAGTTCTGTTTTTCCTGCAGAACTGGTACCGAGCAAGATAGCGCATGGTGGGCGCTTAGCGCGCTCTACCATGCTCAAGCCATCATTTCCGATACCGGTCATTTCCTCTTCGACTTCGATCATGATTTTTTTGCTTTTTGGATCAATCGTTTCTTTAAAAGTCTGAAGAGGTAGACACTCTTTGACAACTTCTGTCATGACTTCTGTTAGTGTGCCTAACGTCCGACAGTGTTCTTCATAAGATGGCATGTATTAACTCCTATTCTTTACTAAAGACTGGTTCGCTACTTGGAAAGAGTTTCTTTTCTAAGATATATTTAGGGAATCCACGTTGTAATACGCCCTTAGAGGGTACGATTCTCCAAATAACTGTCATCTGCGTGCCTGGAGGACATACGAGTGCAGGGTGTGTTCCCACAAAGTTTGCTGGTGTTTCAAAGATTGCTGGAACGGTTAAACGTAGTTCATGGCTGTTATGATAAGCATAGCGAAACATTTGGTCTTTGTCATTGTTATTTTTGTAATATGCTGTTAATTCGGGAGTCCATTTAAATTTAACAGTTTTACCGATTTGGTCGGACACGGCAAATAGTTTTTCTAAGAAATCAATCATTCTATTTGAGGACATTCTTCGTGTGTCATAATCACGGCAGATATCTTCCATTTTTGTATATGGGAAGAATTCTGACATAGGTAGTTGTGCTTGTGTATTGATATAGAGAAATTCCATTTCATATTTTCCAGCTAGGGATTCGAGTTTTCGTTCATCATCCGGTGCTGGTGGATCTTGTTTCCAAGTTAAAATATGGGTACTATAACTGACAAGGTCTCGTAAAGAATTTTTGATCTTGTAGCTAAATGGAACTACGATGGGACCATTGTCAAAGCTGAATGTCCAATTCCATTTTGTTGTACCTTTTGTGGTAACAATACTGAAATCTTTGTTTCGTACGATTTGACGGATTCTGTCTGGGGATGCATGATACCCCTTGACTTCAAATAGAATTACAGATGCAGGATGTACTTCAAAGTCAATGATAGGTGGTGCACCTTCGCCTGGTCGCATAAGTTCTTTCTCTTGACCGCCTTCTTCATAGTAAAATTTGACTTGGAGTCTATTTTTAATTTTTGAGGCTTTAAGTTCATCAGAAGGATGAGGTGCAAACCAATCTTGGTAAACTGTAATACCTTTGACTGTAACGAGTTGTGTATAACCAGTAACATCGCTTAAAATTTCTACAGAGTAATCTTGACCTGGATAAGGAGAAATTTGCATTCCGTCTCGTTTGAAGATTCTAAGTTTGATTTCTTCTCCAGGGTATCCTTCAATGCTAGGTCGATATGTTTTTACATAGATGTCTCTGTGGTAAGGGCATCTATCTAGCATGAGTCTATCAATGACAAAGGAGAAGTTGGTGTACCAGCATTTTAGATCTGTGTGTTGAGACATCATGGTTCGTTCTACATATCGTAGTATACCACGTTGTTCTTCAGAACCAATTTTAACTCTGTTTGTATTAGCTTGTCCGCGAACTTTGTCTTTGATTTCGCTCCAATAAACTCTCGATATGGAAATGGGAGAAATAAAGTATGTGCTGAGTTGTTTTTGAATTTCTGTGGCAATTTTATTGACTTCTTGTTCATCGATACTGCCATCTAAGTTAGCAATTTCAGAAGTTACGCCAAGCATAGCTATATAGAATTTGCTTTCTTGTTTTCTAAACTCATTAAGTCTTTGTTCCCAGAGAGAGTATTTTAAGATGTTGTCATAGTATGTGGTAGATATTTCTACTCCATTATCCATAACTTTATCTTGTACTGGAAATGATTCAGGATAAGGATAAATATTTGTTAAAATTTCTTGAATATTGGCTACACTAGAAAAACTTTTAGGTACGTTGTAGTAGTAGCTTTCGCGTAGTTCTGCAACATTCGCTATTACTTTATCTAATACGAGTTTGTCGCAAGGAATGAGAATTTCCACTTCTACGAATCGTTCTGGTTCATTAACAAGAGGAGGCAATTGTCTTTCTGGTTGTAGTTTGACATTGACTGTGTAATTTTCTGTCTGTATAGATTCACCTTTTTCTAGAGTCTTTCGAATTCCGTCTAGACCAAGATGGTATGTAAGTAGATCTTGGGCTTGTGGACTCCAAGCTAGTAAGAGGGTTTCACGCATGATTTCGTAACTTTTTTGAAGACCAGCTTTGTTTTTGGCTTCAATGGCTACTTTGATTGTATCACCCAATTGACCCATAGAGGCAGGTGGTGTAGCAACACCTTGGAATCCAACAGATTCTAAGCTCCATTGAATGGCTTCTGCCCATCTCAAATCTTCTGGATGGGATTTGTATTCAGAATGGTATTGAGCATGAAGTAGTGCTGTAGAAGCACATGTTGCCATAAATTTAATATCTTGTGCTAGTTCTTGGATGTTTGCACGTGGATAGTTATAAATGTTGATTTTTAGGTTATTAGCAGCAGTGGGATTTGCGTCTTCTGTTGCTGGTTGGATACCATCGAAAGCAATTTTCCAATCTACTTTAGGTGCTTCTTCGCAGGAAATTTCAACATCAAGTCCCACATACATGTCTTTTTCTGGATAATAGAATGTGACTTTTGTTGTTTCTGGTTTCTGACCTGGTTGTACACCAGTTCCTGGTACAAATAGGAATTTTTCAATGCGTCCGATTTCTTTTGTTTCTGCTCGGAAATATTGAGATTGTTCTCGTTCTTTGCCAAATTTTTGTACGCCGAGTTGTGATGGACGTGCTGATAAAGCTTTAATAGATTTTGTAGATGTTTTGATATTTGAGAACCAGTCGCCATCTACTGTTTGGTAAAGAATGTTTAAAAGCTCTGGTTTTTCAATGTGAACGTATACACTGGAAGAAACATCTTTGTCTGCTTGTTCACCTGAAAAGATAATTGTTTGGAATTGTGCCGCACCAAGAGGACCTTTAATAGAAATTTTGTCGCTAAGCCAATCTTTAGGTGTGTATCGACTGATTTCTTTGACGGGTACGTCCGATTTCCATTTGACTAAGCGGAGTGCTTCTTCTGAACGAGCAGAGATTGCTAAACTAGCAGCTTCTTCACCTGATTTCCATTTAAGTTGCAATTGAGAATTATCTACATTTTTATCTGTCAAAATCATGATGTAAAGATTACTAGTTGTTCTTGCAATGGCTTCTCTAATGCCCACAACATTTGGTCTAGTGGGGTCGAGTGTTTCAAAAAAATTAGTTGTGGCTTTTCCATATGTTTCTGGTTTAGCTGCAAAGTATATTTTACCTTGGGAACGTTTGTAATCGCTGATAGTGCATGTTTCTTTTGTGACTGAATTGTAAAAATAAAGTGTGTTGGGGTCATCACGAAGTTGTAATCCAAGTGTAAAAGAAGGATAGCCTTTTATGTGTGGTGCTTCTGCTGCTTCTTGGAGTTGAAATGTAAAGTAGCGATATTCGTGAGCAAGGTATGGTTTGAGTTCGCCCCAAACTCGTTTGTTAAGTTTGATAGGAAGAGCTACACCAGTTACTTCTTTACGAATGTCTGCAATTTCTACAGGATCAAATTCCACTGTTTGTTTGGGATGGAATGTAATGGGTACTGCTGTTGTAACCGTCATTCCAGGTATGGCAACATGTAATTTGCCTTGGATTTCTTCTGAAGGAAGATGGCGAGAAAGCACAACAATTTTAATGGCATTGACTGCAGGAGGAATAGCAGGTAGTTTATAGTATACGTCTTTGACAATTTCTACTTCAATGCCTAGTTTAGAAAGAGAATTTTGAGATAGTTCTTGTTTAATTTCTTTAATTTTAGCTTCATTTAGAAAATTTTTCTCTAGTAAAATTTTTTCAATATCTAGGCTAGGTGTAGTTCTCCATTCTCGTTCACAAGCCACAAGTTGTTCTTGAGTGAGATCGCCTCTTTTTCTTGCTAATTTTGCAATTGCGTTGTTTCGTTTAAGCCAAAATGTATCAATGTTTTTGAGTGAAGGTAAACGTTTAGTGGAACTACGTTCTCGATCTCGTCCATATTCTTGCTCGTCATCATAATCAAGATCTATGTCTTCCTCATCGTCTCTGTCCTGTCGTTTTCTGGTGTCCACTCGAACAGATTGCATTTTGGGAGGAGTTTTTAGTTTTCCTTCATCAAAGCTATCAAAAATAATTTTAGCCAGTGCTTCACCTTGTGGATCTAGATAATGAATTTGGATAGGAACGCCAGCACGGTTGAAACTCACTGTAAAATAAGAGGCTAAGTTAGCTTCTTCTACTTTAACGCCTTTTTCTTTTTCTGTTTCTGTAGGATTGGCATAAATGTTAATTACATCTGTTTCAATCGATTCTTTTCCAGCTTCTGCTTGTTGGAATGCAATTTCTTTTGGGTTCATATCCAAAGTCCAAGCACTTTTTTGGACAAGGATTTCAATATTTAAAATAGGTATTTTTTTATCTTTGTCTTGGGGACGAGTTTCTTCACGAGAAGTACGTACTTGTTTTGCAGGTGCTACTTTTGAGGCGGAAAGTTGGACTCTATCTCTGCCCCATAGATTACGACCTTCTAAACGAAAACGTGATTTCCCATCGTAAGAAGTAGCTTTCGCAAGTTTTAATTCTGGATTCCAATTAAGTTCTGTATCTTTAATTGGGGATGTATAATTTAAATGATATGCTTGATCTAAGAATAAAGAAGCATTGAGTAAATTAAAAATTAATAGTCCACCCATTGTTTCTAAACGCATGGGAGAACGGTATGTTCCTAAAACTTCATACGTATTTTTGCTTCTTTGATTGGATTCTAAAATGATTCGGATTCTAGAATCTTCATCTTGTTTATAGCCTTCTACAATTGTTGTTTCTGGTTTAAGTAATCGTCTTTCACCATTTTCTGTAATTTCATAGATATTGAGTTCTTCGAGAATTGCATTATTCCATGGACATAATCCGTTAATAACCATCAATGCTGAGAATGCAAAGAATATAACTGCAGCATATGAGACAATTTTCGCTGTGCCAAACGTAATAACTTTCCAAGTAGGTAAGTCTTGAGAAAGTTTTCTTAATTGCATCAACATATCGTTCAACGATTTTGATTTGGTCACTTTACGAAATTCTCGTTTATCCCATCTTTGGCTAATAAGATCGCGAATTGCCATTAAAGAACGTTCTTCTGTAGGAAGCGTTTCGTCTACTTCGCCTGGCATAATGGAGTTCATGCCAACAGTAATTCTTCGTTCCCCAGTTTCAGTGTCTGTTAAAACAAACGCATCACTACTAGGATAAATATGAAATTCGGGATAACCAAATAACTTTTCTTCGCGCAATGTTTTAATGGCCGCGACAATGTCTAAAAGTTCACGGGCAAATCGTTTTGTTTCTCTAAATGGGTTAGTAGGTTCTTTAGTAAAAATAGAATCAATGGGGAAATACTGTCTATTTTCAGGGAGAATTACTTTCAAAGGAAGGAGTTGATTGGAAACATTTGTATAGCTAGATGTAGCATTGAATACTTTCATATCTAGAATGCGTTCCAATACATTTTCCCAGATAGCTTTTTGGACTAGTACACCTTCTTTTTTTTCGGGAGCTACTTCATAAAAAAGGTCATTTAGTCCTTCAATTCCCTGTTGACAGATATCCAGTTTTTGAGGAATTTCTTGTAAAACTTTTACATCAACATTGCATTTAAAATGTTGTTGGAATGTAAACGTTCCTTCTTTTAGTTGAACTCCTCTTGTTGGCTCTGTTGACGTAGGCAACGTTGCTCTCCTTTTTGTATATGTTCAACTGTTAATAAGAAAAATTTTTCCTTTTTGTATTTACTAATTTTAAAATGTAAAGAGCAAATATAAAAAGGAAAATTTTTTCTTGGAAAATTCACTTGAATTGAGATTTTATCATAAATTAATTTTCTATTTTTGTCAATCATTTTTCTTTTTTTTCTTATCTCTCTTGAAAAGATAGAAATATATTTTATTAAAAAGTATATTTTCATAATATAAAAACAAAAATGTATTATGACAAATAAAGAAAAATTTTGTATAAATATTTTTTTATAGA
>JAGOMP010000103.1 GCA_017993505.1 Planctomycetota bacterium | reverse complement strand
AATTTCAAGGTAAAATTTTGCAGAAAAATTTTACCTCAGAGATAGTATGTCTACACATAAAAACTTGAAAACACTAATAGTAATCATTATAACTTATTAAACTAAAACAACTTATATAAATTACTAGCATCATTTTCTATCAATTTTTCATCAAATTTTTTTGAAAAATTACAAATTTTTTCTTGCATCAAAAAATTCTTCCTATTGCCTTTAAAATTGCTTTTTTTTCACTGCAAAATCTCCTGAAATTCCCTCTATTTTTTCCAAAATCTCTCTAATTTTTCCCAAAATTGGAAAAATTCTCTCCTTTTTTGCCAATTTTCTTCTTCTTCCCAGAGTATATTCTCCCCAGAGCAAATTCGCATGTGCTTCTCCTCAGAGCAAAGAAAGCCCACATGTTTCCACGCATTCACGCATTTCTACATAATCTAACGTACTTTGACGCATTTCATTTCACGTTTCTTTCTAACACGTTTTTCCCCAGAGTAACAGAAGCTTCCCCAGAGCACATTCCCGCATTTTTCCCCAGAGTAACAGAAGTTTCCCCAGAGCACATTCCACGCATTTTTCCCCAGAGTAACAGAAGCTTCCCCAGAGCACATTCCACGCATTTTTCCCCAGAGTAACAGAAGCTTCCCCAGAGCACATTCCACGCATTTTTCCCCAGAGTAACAGAAGCTTCCCCAGAGCACATTCCACGCGTTTTTCCCCAGAGTAACAGAAGCTTCCCCAAAGCACATTCCACGCATTTTTCCCCAGAGCACATTCCACGCATTTTTCCCCAGAGTAATAGAACACTCAATTCTATTGCTTTTTGACCACTAGAAAGTATAATAATACATCATAACAATCATTTTATATCATTTAGGGGGAAAATATGCAGGGTTATGGAAAAATAATTTTATTTGGTGAACATGCAGTTGTATATGGATATCCTGCACTTGCAGCTTCTATTGAATCAGGGATAGAAAGTTCTATGCAAGATCCTAGAAACAAAACATTTACATTAAACATTCCATCATGGAATTTACAAGTTAGCGTAGATGATAAGACAACGATTGCCAAAGTCATGCAAGTGATTCAACAAGGAATTGGGAAAGATAAAGAGTATGGTACTGTCCTTATAAAACCTAACATACCATCACGTGCAGGGTTAGGAAGTTCTGCTGCTTTTTCTGTATCCATTATTAAAACATTATTAGAACACCAAAAACAAATATGGACTCCTGAACAAATCAATGAGTTAGCATATCAATCAGAAATTGTTTTTCATGGAACTCCCTCTGGCATTGACAATACTATTGCCAATTATGGTGGTTTATGTTATCTTTGTGATGCTACACAACATATATTTCCAGAACAATATCCTCATACAACGATTATATTATCAAAAAACACAGCATATTTATTACCACCACTACAAAAACCACCAAAATTCATTATTATCAATACACAAAAAGAGAGAAAAACAAAAGCCATAGTCGAACACGTTCGCACATTATTACAAAAGAACACTAAAGAAGTACAAAATATTCTTCAAAATATAGGTAAACTAGCACTCAAAGGATATGAAGCTTTATTAATAAATGATTATGAAAAATTAGCAAATTATATGAATCAAAATCAAGAATATTTACAACAAATCGAAGTATCATGTCCAGAAATTGAACATGTTATTGATATTGCTAAAAACGCAGGTGCAATAGGAGCAAAACTGACAGGGGCTGGTCGTGGTGGTTGTGTAATAGCACTTTCTCCTAACAAAGAAGAACATGTAGTGCAGGCTTGTCAAGAAAAAAATTTCCCAGCTTTCATTACCAACATTGGTGTTTAAAAAACACAATTCATAAAATAAAAATATACAACATTATTATTATATATACAAGATTATTATTATATATACAAGAGCATTTAAAAATTATTATATTTTTATATAAAAAGAGCATTTAAAAATTGTTATATTTTTATATAAAAAGAGCATTTAAAAATTGTTATATTTTTATATAAAAAGAGCATTCAATAATTTGAATGCTCTGCTCTTTAAACATATATTATACAAAATGATATTAATATTTTTGGAAATATATTACGAAGTATATTACATCATAATGATTAGTATTTTAAAAATCATATTTTTTGAAGATAATATTCTTTTATATATAATATTATTATATGTTTTTTTTCATATTGTATAATTAATATTATTTTATGTCATTTTATGTATTATGGGAGAAATTATATAAGAATAAGTGTAAACATTCAAATTATTGAATATTTACACTTATTTTTTATATTCTTGAAGGTAACAGGATTTGAACCTGCAACTTCTAGCTCTAAATCCGTCTAAACCACCCTTAGGTTCTCCCTGAACTTGATAGGTTCGGTTCTCCGAACTTCTGGCTAGGTTCTCCTGAACTCCTGAACTTCTGGGTTCTGGGCGGGCATAATCATAATATCGCCTACCACTAGGAACGACAGTAAAAGCTAGCACTCTCCCTCTTGAGTTATACCTTCTTAAGATTACTATTGATATATAGTTTATAT
>JAGOMP010000016.1:15438-50999 GCA_017993505.1 Planctomycetota bacterium | reverse complement strand
TTAAGAAGAAGAAGAAGACAAAGAAAATTTAGAAGAAGAAGAAGAAGAAGAAGATTCAGAAGAAGAAGAAGACGAAGAAACTTCAGACGAAGAAGCAGACGATGAAACTTCAGACGAAGAAGCAGACGATGAAACTTTAGACGAAGAAGCAGACGATGAAACTTCAGACAAAGAAGCAGAAGATGAAACTTCAGACGAAGAAGCAGACGATGAAACTTTAGACGAAGAAGCAGACGATGAAACTTCAGATGAAGAAGCAGACATTGAAACTTCAGACGAAGAAGCAGAAGATGAAACTTCAGACGAAGAAGCAGACGATGAAACTTTAGACGAAGAAGCAGACGATAAAACTCTAGATGAAGAAGTAGACGATGAAACTTTAGACGAAGAAGCTACAGATAAAGAAGAAACTGTAGTAAAATCTAAAGAAGAAATTGCTACTGAAAAAGAAGCTATAAAAGAAACTGATGATAAAGAAGAAGCAGAAGACAAAACTGCCGATGATGAAGAAACTGCTACAGAAAAAACTGCAGGAAAAGAAACTGCGGCAAAAGAAGCCAAAGAAGAAACTGCAGAGAAAATAGTTGTAGAAAAAGTCCAAGCTGGTGCAACAAGTGTTGCTCCTATTCCAAAAATTTCTTCTCATAGTATTGCTATGGAAGAAGAAGAAGATTTATTAAAAACAAAATTGATTTATTATAATAAAGAAGAAGATCAGTGGATTCAAGAAATGGATCATTCTTTCCAAAAACAAGAATTTGCTATATGGAGCTATTCTGCATTTTCTATGGCAAGTTTATGTTTTAAAATTATGAAAATGAATCATGTTGTGAAAAATATTAAGTTAGAAACTTTAGAAAATCAAATTGTTTTGACAAAAATTGATGAAAAACACATTTATAGTGCTTCTGTGGTTCCTAATGAACTATAAATGTAAAAAAAATATTAGGAACAAACCAATGTAATGTTACATTTGGAAATTTTTCTATTTTTGATATAGATTTGAATCTAGGAGACTCTTTTTATTTGTCAAATGTCTATAAATAGAAATGTATAAAGATAAAATGTATAAAGGTATAATACATTTTATTTATAAAGGTATAATACATTTGACAAATAAAGTAGAGAATGACATAATTCCTGATTGGAAAGGTTAGTTATGGAAATTATCGGTCTCTTGGGTGCTATTGTAGTTGGAACGCTCATAGCGTCCGTAATGGCCTGTCTCCCCGCGCTTCATATTTATAATGTTGCCGGATTTGCTTTACTTTTTGCTTTACCTGTTATTCGTGAAGGTCTTATTTCTAGCTCAATTTTAATTGCCTTTATGATGTCTTTAATCGTGGCATATTCTATTTTGAATACAATTCCATCTATTTTCCTAGGTGCTCCTGATGAAAGTGCTATTTTTGTTACTATGCCAGGAACACGAGCTTTGATGCAAGGCAGAGGTTTTGAAACTGCTATGTTGACAGCTGTAGGAAGTTTAGGTGGAATTGCTTTTTTACTTTTAGCCTCGTTTATTTTCCCCTATTTTTTGCCTGCTCTTCGTACAATTGTTTCACCCTATATGCATTGGGTTTTAGGGTGTATTTTAGCTTTCATGATTATGGCAGAATGGCCTAAGGGTGAAAACCGTGAAAAAACAAGATGGTTACGTTTTTTCAATGGTTGGAAAAATTTATGGGCAGGTTTATTGACGCTTCTATTGTCAGGTATATTAGGTTTTATTGTGATGTATAAGCCTATGATGCCTATAGAGATTTCGTTTCAAAATATTATGCCTACATTTGTAGGGCTTTTTGCTATTCCTTGGGTATTACAAAATATTATTTCTAAAACAGAACCACCAAAACAACATATTGCTGAAAGCCTAGATGTCACTCCTCGTGTGTTTTTACGAGGTGCAGGTGCTGGTTGTTTAGGTGGAATTTTTGCTGCGATTTTCCCTATTGTTACAGGTGGTATTGGCGGTATGTTGGCAGGACATGCTACTGCTCAAAGAGACGAACGTATGTTTATTGTTTCGCAAGGTGCATCCAAAGTAGTATATTATGTAGGTGGATTTTTACTTTTATTTGTACCTGGTGCATCCTTCACTCGAGGTGGTATGGCTTATATGTTACAAGGTGTCTATACATCTCATGGTCACTCTGATTATTATATTGCACTTGCAGTGATTGGTATCTCAGGAGCCATTAGTTTCTTTACTATGTTGTATGGTACAAAAGCAGTGATTTGGCTCATTGGAAAAATAAATTACCGTTTCATTTCTATATTTACTTTTATATTTATTACAAGTGTTGTATATTACATGGGAGGTTTCCCTGGAATTGCAGTCATGCTTGTGAGTACAGGTATTGGTATGATTCCTGTTTTTTTTCATTCTCGTAGAATGAATTGTATGGGCGTACTATTGATTCCTGTTATGCTTAATATGTCTGGTCATGGTCCTATCATTGCACATTGGATGGGACTTTTATAAAAGTTAATAAAACCATTATTATAAAGGTAAAAAAATGAAAGGGTTAACTCATTTTATTTCTGGCGTTGCAGCAGCTACATGTTTTCCACAAGCTATGCAAATATCGCAATTAGAGAATTCATATATTATTGTACTTGGTGGGATTTTTGGAATTTTACCAGATACAATAGATTTTAAATTTTGTCAATTTTTTGAAAAATACGATTATATTGTAGACCCAGATCCTAGAAATCCAGATCCTCAAATGATTGCTGATACTATTGCCCAAGCTTTGAATGATGCTCATGATTCTCAACAACCAAAATCTATTATCATGCACACCATTAAAAAAGGCTCTGATACTTGGCGACAATATCGCATCTTTTTTGATATTGATAATAAAAAAGTTCGTGTCACTATGGGAAATCTTGTAAATTTTTCCAAAGTTCCTTATCCTAATACAGAGCTTTCAGGAAAAACAGTAGCAGAAGCAGATATCCATTGCCAAATTTCTAAACAAGTTTATGATAAAGAAACGTTTGTAGATATTATGACAGGGCCATCTTTTATGTTCATTCCACAAAAAGATGGTACGATTAAACTCGATTTTTTATCTTGGCATAGACGTTGGAGTCATAGCTTAACTTTGGGCGTGTATTTAGGCTTGATTGGATGGTTTTTATTAGGTTTTTGGCTAGGCTGGTCGAAAGCTGTGATTTATGGACTCGTCATTACTTCAGGAGTATGGGTTCATGTTTTACAAGATCAACTAGGTTATATGGGAAGTAATTTATTTTGGCCATTTACAAAAAATAAGACCATAGGCACAAAAACTATGCACTCAGGCGATGCTTGGCCGAATTTTTCTACAGTTTGGCTGGCAGTTACGATTATTCTTTTTAATATGGACGCCAATAATGCTGTACGCATGATCAACATGCCTTTTTGGCAATATTTCATATTTATTTATTTAGGACCTCTTGCATTGATTTATTTAGGAGATAAACTCATATCTTTATGGGAAAAATATGATGCAAAGAAAAATCCTATTCCTGATTTTACTCCTACAGGCATAAAAAAAGATATACTTCATCAGACAGAAGTATTAAAAGAAGTAGAAGATAGTTTTGCATAAAACAATGGATATTATTATAAATTGTTTTATAAAAAAAGTTCGTTGAAAAACAACGAACTTTTTTTATAGTTTTATGCTTTTATAAGTTTGGATAAATTCTTTAGCATCTTGTGTTGGAACAACGATTCCATATATAGTAACAGGATGTGGATTGCCTAATTTTCTATGTGTTGCTAGTACAATTGGATCTTTTAAGGGAACAAGCCAAAATTGACCAATAATATATCGCTTCCCCGCTTTCAGAAAGAATAGGCGTCTGGCACGAAGGCTTTTCATCATGAAGGTTTTGACTTTTTGTTTTGTTCTATTCATTGTATTTTATATTAAATGAATTTTATTTCGATGTTTTTGTATGTTTTTAGTAGCATTTCTTGTATCTAGAACAAGATTTGCACATTCTACTAATGTTTCATAATCTACTTTGCTATGATTTGTGATAATCAAAATGGCATCGTATTTTGCAAATGTATAGGGATTCCATGGTATAGATTGGATGCCTTCGATTTCTGGAAATTCTCGAGTGCTAGGAATTACTGGTATAAAGGGGTCGTAGTAGTCAACAATGGCTTTTTTTTCTAAAAGGAGTCGAAAAATAGTTAGACCTGGACTTTCCCGTATATCGTCTACATCTTTTTTATATGCCATCCCTAATATTAAAATGCGAGAGTTTTGTAGATGTTTATTTTGTTCATTGAGTTTTTCCATAAGTTGTTGGATGACATAGCTTGGCATTTGTGTATTGATTTCTCCTGCAAGTTCAATGAATCTTGTAATTTGACCGTACTCTCGTGCTTTCCATGTTAAGTAAAAAGGATCAATGGGAATGCAATGTCCTCCTAAACCAGGTCCTGGATAAAAAGGCATGAAACCAAATGGTTTTGTGCTAGCTGCATCAATGACTTCCCAGATATTAATCCCCATTTTTTGATAGATCATTTTTAATTCATTGACAAGTGCAATGTTTACAGAACGAAAAATATTTTCTGTAATTTTTACAGCTTCTGCTGTTTTTGTATTGCTTACAGTCACTGTTTCAGGAACAATAGTGCTATACAATGCATTTGCTAAAATTTTCCCTTGTTCTGTGTCTGATCCTACTACTTTAGGAATTTTTCGAGTGCTATATATTGGATTTCCTGGATCTTCTCTTTCTGGTGAATATGCTAAGTAAAAATCTTTTCCTTCTTTGAATCCAGTTTGTTCTAAAATAGGTTTGAGTACTTCTTCTGTAGTGCCAGGATATGTGGTAGATTCTAAAATAATAAGTTGTTGTTTTTGTAGATATTGTTGAATTGTTTCTGTTGTTTGAATTATGTATTGCAGGTCTGGTTCATGGTGTTTCCCTAAAGGTGTAGGAACGCAAATAATGATAATATCTACTTCTTTTAATCGAGAGAAATCTGTAGTGCCTTGAAAACTATTTCTTTGGTTGAGTTTTTGTATACTTTCAGAAGAAATATGTGTGATATAACTTTTATTTTCTTGTAGTTGTTGAATTTTATTAGGATCAATGTCAAAACCATATAAATGAAAATGTTCTTCACTAAAAGATATTAAAAGAGGTAATCCAACGTATCCTAAGCCAATAATACCAATTTTTACAGTTCGATTTTGTATTTTTTCTAATACTTTTTCCATATTTTTTAAGTTTCTCAATGTAAAGATAAATTATGAATTTTATAAAAGAAAGTAATCATAAATCCATTTAATAACAATAATAAGACACTCCAAAGTGTATTCCAAGTATGGAGAGTAGGGGTCAATTGAAATAGATATTGAATAATAGGTATTAGCATGGAAATGATGAAAAATCCTACTAATCCCATATGTATAATGGCATGTTTTTTTTGCAAGAATAAGCACATTAATATTCCCAAAACACAAGGAACAATGTATCCGTACCAAGGCATATTATAATGAAGACCAATGGGCAGATATGCAAATGGAAAACCAATCATGCCTAAAATCCATAAAAATTTATCCCAAAAATGAAGAGTATTCTGTGGCATATTTTCTATTTCTGTTTGGTATGGAGTTTTTCTTCGATTTTGTTTACTTTTGTCTTTAGAATCTGAAGTTTCCCAAAGTTGTTCTTTACAGTGATAACAAAATCCAGTTTGAGACATATTTAAAACTCCACAAGAAGGACAAAGAACTTTTCTCACTTCTACAGAAGATTCAATAGATGCTTGTGTATCTTGTTTATCAAATGTAATGCCATCTTCTTCTATAGATTTGGATTGTTGCAATGCATTGGGCGATACACGAATTTGTTTTTTTATAGTACTAA
Source organism: Planctomycetota bacterium (assembly GCA_017993505.1). Taxonomy (GTDB): domain Bacteria; phylum Planctomycetota; class Uabimicrobiia; order Uabimicrobiales; family JABWCH01; genus JAGOMP01. Next base: position 45,110 of record JAGOMP010000016.1, on the reverse strand, counting down.
TTCCACGTTGTAGGGAATGTAAACTCTGGGGAATATTTGGATTTACAGTGCGTTTTATATTACTTCTAACAGGTTCTACTGACGGAACTATAGGAGTACTTCGAACAGGTTCTGATGAGGGGGAAGGTGCTATAGGAGTACTTCGAACAGGACATAATGAAGGCGAAGGTGCTATAGGAGTACTTCGAACAGATCCTGAAGAATGACCTATAGGAGGAGTGGAAAGAGCAGGAGGTGTTGCTATAGGTGGTACTGGGAAACCTCTTGGAGGAGATCCTGTATTAAAATTTTGCGAAGCATTATGGTTTCGATTAGGTTTAAATGAATTGAATTGTTGTGTTGTTCGATTAAAACTCCGATGTGAAGGAACAGTATTGAAAGTTTGAGTAGCTCTACTGAAACTAGAAGGAGACATTTGAGGAATATTCAGAGGTGTTGTTTGTGGCTTTGATAGAGTAGAGGAAGCATTTGTTGGGAATGTTGCATTATAATTAGGCACATTCTGTGAAACAATCGGATTATTGACATTGAAAGTTGGATTCAAATTTACCACTGGAGATGGTGCAGTAGGAATATTTAGATTAAAGGATGCATTACCAGGCAAATTTGCATTAGGAAGATTGCTTGCTAAATTTGGACATGGAGTACTGCTTTGTAATGGAATACTAGAATGATGTCGACTTTGTTTAGGAATATTGCTAGAAGTAAAATTTCTTTTTGTAGTACTAAATTTTTGTTGTATATGTGCTAAACTTCCTGAACCCAAATTATATGCTTCATGTTGTTTTTCAAAATCAATGCGTTCTTCGCTTGTTTGATCAGAATCTTTCGCAGAATCTCCTAAAGTAATCCGATGTTCTTTTGTTTGATTTGAATCTTTAAGAGAATCGCTTTGTTTCTCAAAAATAATTCGGTGTTCTTTTGTTGGATCTAAATCTATATCTTTAGGAGCATCCTCTTGTTTATCATACTCTATGAATTGTTCTTTGATTTGCTCTGAATCTTTAAGAGCATCCTCTTGTTTATCATACTCTATGAATTGTTCTTTGATTTGCTCTGCATCTTTAGGAGCATCCTCTTTTTTATCAGACTCTATGAATTGTTCTTTGAATTGTTCTGAATCTTTAGGAGCATCCTCTTTTTTATCAGACTCTATGTGTTGTTCGTTTGTTTCAAGCCATTGTTCGCTTTGTTTCAAAGATGGAGAAATAAATTTTTCAGAAGACTTATAATGTACAGGGATACTAGCACCTTGTATAATATTTTGTTCTTCTGGTGGGATGTCTCGTGTGTCTTCCTCTACATCATCTGGCATGGGCGTTTCTATATCGCTCGCTAAGATGGGTTGATCATAATCTTCTTCTGCTAAGATGGGTTGTTTATAATCTGCCTTGTTTTCTTCAAAGATAATGGTTGGATATTGTGATTCTAGTCTCTTTTGAATATATTCATCCATATCGCGACTAAATTCTGCAGCAGTTTGATAACGATCTTCTCGTTCTGGAGCCAATGCTTTTTTTACAATATTGGATAATTGTGGTGGAGTTCCAGGGAGAACTTCCTCTAAACTACGGGCTGTTTTATGTGCAATGTTATAACAAACTTCTAAAAAATTAGCACCTTCAAAAGGATTTCGTCCTGTTAACATTTCATATAAAATAATACCTAAGCAAAATATGTCACTTCTAGCATCTTGGTTTTCAATTTCACCTCGTGCCTGTTCTGGTGACATGTATCCTGGAGTACCAAGAATTTGTCCTTCAATAGTTAAAGCAGTTGCATTATCTTGTTGCTTAATATATTTTGCTAAACCAAAATCTAGAATAATGGGTTCACCTTTTGTGTTGACTAAAATATTGGCTGGTTTTAAATCTCGATGGATAATTCCTCGACTATGAGCATATGCCATAGCAGCCACAATAGATTTAAATAATGCCAATTTTTCATCAGCTGTTAAATTCGCCTGACTCATGTATTTTTTTAATGGTTTTCCTTCGATAAAATCCATGACAATATAAAAATATCCATCAATTTCGCCTGTATCATGGTAACGTACAAAATTTGGATGTTTTAAACGTTGCCCTGCATCCATTTCTCGAGAAAATCTTCGATGTTGTGCTTTATCTAATAAAAATTTAATTGCAACGACTCGTTGTTCGCTAATGGTGCGTGCTTTGTACACAATACCCATGCCGCCCCCATCAATTTCTTGTTCTAGTACATAGTTTCGAAAATGTTGAGGAGGTTGCCATCGTTCTCCTGAAATGTTTGGCATATGCGCATTATGGTGTTGTAACGGTCGCATGAATATCCTCCACAAATGTTAAAGTTTTTGACCTAAAATAGAAATATTTAATAATAATCTTGATTGGGGTGAAACTGTCTTTCCATGTTCTTTAAGTTGATATGGACCTAAAAATGCATTGCTTTTGCATTTAATTACATCAATTTTATCTTTGATAAAATTTCCAATTTCCACATGAGAAATATATTTATTTTTCCAAAAAATAGCTAAGTATCCAGTTTCATCTTTCCAATAAATCATATCTGGGGAAACTGTGATTAATCTTTCAAAATTTTTATATTGTTTTCGAATCATAAGATGGTTGCTTTTGTATTTGGCTTGCCATATATTATCATGCAATTCAAATTGCATTTTTTTACAACCACTATATTTAGTACAATACAAAGTTAAGTGCCCTTGTAATACGTTTCGTTTCCAAATAATCTCTGTATCTGTTGTTTCAATGCTCATTGTTTCGTTTTGGATATCTCCAGGAATCGCTGGAATTGAACTATTGGAAAGTTCAAAATTTTCCAATTCTTTTTGACGGGAATGAACAAAATGTGTACCTTTAATCTCCGCCACCATTTCTAAAGCATCTAAATATGTTCGATTGTCTTTACTATGTAAATTATCTAGTATGCTTTTATAATACCTTCTTTTTGTTTGAAATGCTAGAAAAATCCAGAATAAAGCAAAAATTAATCCAAGGAAAGTAACAGAAATATTTTGAATGGATTCTGGAATTGTATGTACAAAATAATTATTAAAGATTAAAAGAAAACTACCTCCTAAAACGCCTCCTATAGGATTAAAAAAGCCATCTAAAATACCACGGATTCGCCCTCGATAATTATGTTCAATAGCATGGTAAGAAAGTTGATATGCTGTACCTTGGATAGTCATTGCAATCAAGTCCCAAAAGAAAAGCATGAAAAAAGCAATCCAAAATACAGGAAAAATTCCCATACAGAGAAGTCCAATTGCAATAGTACATGGCAATACACATAAACTTTTGCCAACTCCTAAAGATTTAATAATATTTCCAGTAATAAATACTTGAAAAAATAAAACCATGGTATTCATACAAATGTTGTAATAGCCAAAATATTTTTGCAACGTGACTTCATTTTGAAATGTTTGATTGATAATGTTTCCATATTGATAATGTTTTAAAGAAGCCACAAACCAAAATAAAATACAAATGCCAGCTAAACACCAAACTAGTCGATTTTTCAAAGCATATTGACAACCATCTTTGAAATTCTTAAATAAATTAAAAGGTTTTGTTTTTTCTTCAATTTCTAGTTGTTTTTTTATTTTGTAATTTTCTTCAAAAATATTGACAATCGGAATCACAGATAAAATCGATAATCCCCAGAGGCAAATTAAACCACGAGTGCCTATTAATTCTGGAAGAAATTGGAGTAAAAATCCGCCTATAATGCCTCCCAACACAGGTGCTAATGTAATAATGGGATAGATACGAATACCTTGTTTAGGTGTAAATGCTTCATTAATGATCGTCCAACTTTGTGCACCTAAAGAGGACGTTCCTATTCCATAAGATAATGCCATTAAAATAGAAAATACAAGAAGGTTATCATCATTCGTGGCATTTTCTAAAAATACGCTAGAAAAAATCATCAAAATTCCTGTGTAGCTACAATAAATTTTTATGAGTTTTTCTTTTTTAATGGTGTCAGCAAAAAAAAGATAAATAAAGGAACCTACCATGGCTAATAAGGCAAAGATAACAAATGACCAAGTAAAACCTTCTAGCCCCCAACGTTTTAGTAAAATAGCTTGTACTGCACTCCAACCAATGGCTTTGCCTGTGTCTCGGAAGAAAAATAGAGATATACCTAATAAGGTTGGCTTTATTTCATGATTTTCTATGTCTAGTAATTTCATTTTGCACCTATGAATATATCTGCCTTAATTTCTATCATCTGATTTCTATCTCACAATATATTATCTTGTATTATAACAAGGAAAACTTCTATTTTCTATATTATTTAGTCTTCTTATGTTTTTTTTTCTAGTAATAAAAAACCTTGCTTTTTTTCCTATAGATTGCTATAAATAATATATTCAAGAAAGTTTCTTTGAATGAATTAAGAAATTTTGAAAAATCAAAAGTTAAAAGTATGACAAAATAATAGATATGTCAGTTTTTCCTGCGCAATTGTCTATTTTTTTAGGAGTAGCAACCATTGATCGATAATGAGAGATTAAGCAAATTAAAATCAGCATATGCCCTTGCTATCCGAGGGAATATAGAAGATAAATATCGCCATGGTGAACTGATTGAGTTTCCCACACAAGGAGATGTTATTGTTTTAGGAGATTTACATGGAAATTTACCAAATTTCCAAAAAATTGTGCAAGCAGCTCAATTAGATTCGCATCCCAATAGGCATCTTGTGCTTCAAGAACCGACGCATACGTATGAAGCAAAAGAAGATAAAAGTTTTTTATTAATTGACGAGATTGTCAAATTAAAAAGTAAATATCCCGATAGAGTCCATATTATTTTAGGAAACCATGAGTTATCTGAAATTTTAGGACGTGAAATTTTAAAAGGTGGTATTTGTTATAATATTTTATTTCGAGAAGGCATGAAAAAGGAATACGGCATCCATTATGAAGAAATTCGCGATCTAATGATAGATTTTATGAAAACTATGCCATTAGCTTGTATATCGCCCAATAAAATTTTTATTTCTCATTCTACACCACCTATTCAATACATGCACCATTACAGTCTAGATTTTTTTCGAAGAGATGCAAAAGATCCAAAAGCTAGAGCCATGGTGGAAAAACTTGTATGGGGACGTGATTTGACACAACAAGCTGCAGATGTTTTTGCAAAACGTGTTGGTTGTGAAATCTTAATTGTAGGACACACAGCTTGTAAAAAAGGATTCCAAGTTCCTAACAGCCGACACATTATTTTAGATAGTAAAGGCACATTTGCAACTTCTATCCATTTCCATTTTGGGAAAAAGTATACACAAAAATATTTAGTTGAAAAATCTATGAAACATATCAATCCTGGATTAATTAAAGAAGTAGTACGAAGAATCAAAGAACAAGAAGAAGAAAAAAACATGCGTGGAATCGCTGATGACGACGAATATTAATGAATACTGATAAAATGGAGCTTTTATAACTATGAATTTACAACGAGCAAGGGGAGTACTGAATTTTATAGTTTTTATATGTTGTATGCTTTTTATTAGTTGCAGCAATATGCAAGAATTAGATGCATGGCCATTTGTATATTATGAAAAGGACGCTGAAAAACAAGAAACATCACTCGATATTTTAACCTCGTTCTATTCCTATCGAGACAATCCTAAAGAAACAACATATGCATTTAGACCATTTTATATTGGTGAATTTCCTAAAGATAAAGATTTTATGCAAATGATGTTTCTTTGGCCTTTTGGATATTGGAATAGCAAACCAGATGACCAAAAAATTTGGGTTTTACCATTTTATTATTATCGCGATATAAAAAATCCAGAATTAGGCGAACGTGATTTTGATTGGTTTTTTTTGCCTTTTATAGCAGCTGGAGGTGCAGATACATATGAAGGAAGTTATATGTATATGACTCTCTGGGGCAATGTCAAAGGGTTATTTGGTTATGATGAAATCAAGGCAACGCCTTTCCCTTTTTATGTTCAAGCTCGTGATGGTGAGTACAAAACAAAAGCATATATGTGGCCATTCTTTCGTTTTGGAGAAGGAGGAGGAAAAAAATTTTCCTTTTATTGCTTTGTATATAGCAATTATGAAAAAGAAGGAAAATTCCGTCGTAAATCTTATATGTGGCCGTTTATACATTATAATGAAGAAGATTTAGATAAAAAACATCCTCGAACGGAGTTTTTTTTCTTTCCTTTCTATGGGCAAACAAAAAGTGATGTTTCTTGGTCTAAAATGATATTATGGCCGTTCTTTTCTTTTGCAGCCTCTACTCCTGATAATTACAAAGAATACAATTGCCCTTGGCCTTTTTTTAAATATCGAACTGGGAAAGGATTGGAAGAATTTCGTATCTGGCCTTTTTATTGGAAAGCCGACAGAACTATTGAACCTTTTGGAAAAGAGGAAGATTTAGTTATTCTTTGGCCTATGTATTGGCATCAAAAAAGCGATTACTTAACATATGAAAAAGAAAGTCAATATATTCTTCCTTTTTATTGGCATCATAAAAGAAAAGGCAAAGAAAAAGATGCAGTAGAAACAGAAAAAATTAAAGTTTGGCCATTTTGTTCTTATGAAAAAAAAGAAGATGGTACAAAACAATACCAAGGATTAAGTTTATTTTGGTTTGAGGATTACTTCCCCGAAGGATTTAAAAAAGCTTGGCAACCTCTCTTTACTTTATTTGATTACAGCACTGGTCCTAAAGGTAAAGAAAATTTAACAATGTTAGGTCCTCTCTACCAATATAAGTCCAATGAAGATGAATATTATCAACGATTTCTGTTTTTTTCTTACAAAGACAAACCAAAACAAGATATGAGTCGTTTTTCCGTTTTAGGTGGACTTTTTGAATATAAACAAGATCAAGGAGAAAAAGGAATCAAAATATTGTACATTCCCATTACATGGGGAGAAAAAAAAGAAGGTAAAACAAAATGAAAAAGTTTTTCATCATTATAATTATTCCAATATTGTGTGTAGCTTGCAAAAATACAAATCAGTTGCAAAATTCTATTGATTTACAACAACAAACTATCAATGAGATGCAAAATAGAATTCATAAATTAGAGCTAGAACAAGAGCAAACTCGTCAAAATATGGAAACACTACAACGCGATTATAAAAAAGCCACAGAAGAAATTAAAAAAGTACAACCTAAATATGTGGATGGTAGTATACAAGAAAGCTACTAAATAAATAGCTTTCTTTATCATATTTAAAAATGTAAAATAGATTTTCCATTTATGAAAGAAAATAAGATTTTTATCTATTTACGTTTACGAGATAATGACAAAATCATTTTTACAAGTCGTATTCGTGAATTTGCAGCATTGGGAAAATTGTTAGTTGAATTTATTCGAGAACTTTGTAAGTATTTTAGCTTAGATATTTTGAGCATGGGAACACTAGAATATGTAGAGGCTAATTCTGATATTATTCTTATTTCATTTACTCAAAATAAAACATATCAAAAAATCATTATTTCTGGTCTCATTCCTTTAGAATATCAGTCAAGAATGCTATATTCTGATGAAAATCTAATTGATGATGATTGGATGAAACGCATCACTTCTGGTGATGTCAACAATATTGTATTATTACGACAAAATGTTTTTTGTGCCATTCCCGATATTTTAAAAATGGTACAAGACAATATCAATGAATATGGCGAATTTTATTTTTCTTTTTCTTATTATTTTAAAAATTCTTTGATTTAGAGAATTGCTTGATAGCACTAGAAATTAGGGTAGTGTAAATGTTTGAAAGGTTTACAGATCGTGCACGTAAAGTGATGAGTCTGGCAAAGATGGAAGCCCAACGCCTACGCCAAGATTATATCGGTTCAGAACATATTTTATTAGGGCTTATTTTAGAAGGAAGTGGAGTTGCAGCCAATATTTTACGAAATATGGATTTAGAACTGCATCGCACTCGAATGGAAATAGAAAAAATGGTTGCTTCTGAAGGAAATGTTTTCCAAATGGGGCAATTGCCTTTTTCTGTTCATGCAAAACAAGTGTTAGAATACAGTTTAGAAGAAGCTACACAATTACGACATAATTATATAGGAACAGAACACTTATTGCTAGGAATTCTTCGCGAAAGCGATGGACTGGCGGCTCAAATTTTAATGAATTTAGGCATAAAACTCAATGATGTACGAACAGAAATTTTAGAATTTTTAGGTGTAAGCATGACACCACCCATTTCTATGCAATCTGACTTTAAGAATTCAGAACCTTTTAAATCAAAAACGCCAGCTTTGGATGCATTTGGTCAAGATTTAACTGCATTAGCAAAAGAAAATCAATTGGATCCTGTGATTGGACGAGAAAAAGAAATTGAACGTATTATTCAAATTTTATCACGGCGTACAAAAAATAACCCTGTTTTACTAGGAGAAGCAGGAGTAGGTAAAACTGCTATTGTAGAACATTTGGCACAACACATTATTGCTAATAGAGTTCCTAGTTTATTGCAAGGCAAACGAATCGTTATCCTAGACTTAGCGATGATTGTTGCTGGAACAAAATATCGAGGACAATTTGAAGAACGTATTAAAGCCATTATGACAGAAGTCAAACGTGCTAAAAATATCATCTTATTTATCGACGAACTTCATACATTAGTTGGAGCAGGTGCAGGCGAAGGAACATTAGATGCTTCTAATGTATTAAAACCATCGTTGTCTCGAGGCGAAATTCAATTTATTGGTGCTAGTACATTAGCAGAATATCGAAAATATATTGAAAAAGACGGTGCTTTAGAACGAAGATTTCAAACAATTCTTGTCAATCCACCCACTCCTCAGGAAACATTGCAAATTTTGCAAGGACTCCGTACACGCTATGAAGAACACCACAAAGTACAATATGATGAAGAAGCTTTGAAACTTTCTATTGATTTGTCTGTACAATATATTTCTGGCAGATGTTTACCAGACAAAGCTATCGACATTATGGACGAAGCTGGGGCACGAGTTCGATTACAAAATATGCAACGTGGAAACTATGAAACAGAACGAATTGACAATTTTTTCCAAACATTTGATAGACAACAAAATTTCAACTATATAACAGAATACTATAAAGGCGAAATTCAAAATCAACGATACAACCCTCAAAAACAAAATTTCATAGTTACTACAGATGATATCCTAACTACTGTTGCTAATATGACGGGTATTCCCTTAACAAGACTAGAAAATACAGAAGCCAATCGCCTTTTACAAATGGAAGCTACATTGCAAAAACAAGTTATTAGTCAAGAAGAAGGAATCAAAGCCATTGCACGAGCCCTACGACGTAGCCGAACTGGTCTTAAAGATCCTAACCGCCCTATGGGTAGCTTTATTTTTCTTGGCCCAACAGGAGTAGGAAAAACACACCTTGCAAAGACGCTTGCAAAATTCATGTTTGGACAAGAAGAGTCTTTAGTCATTGTAGACATGAGCGAATATATGGAAAAACATAATGTCAGCCGTTTGGTGGGAGCACCTCCAGGGTATGTGGGTTATGAAGATGGAGGGCAACTCACAGAAAAAATAAGACATCGCCCCTATGCCGTTGTCTTATTAGATGAAATTGAAAAAGCTCATCCTGACGTATATAATATGTTACTACAAATTTTGGACGAAGGACGACTCAGCGATTCTTATGGAAGATATATTGATTTTAAAAATGTCATTTTAATTATGACATCCAACTTAGGTGCAAAACAAATCAAAAATCAAAGCACATTAGGTTTTCGATCTTCTTCTGAAGATGCGTCTTATGAAAAAATAAAGGAACAACTTTTAAAAGAAATCGAAAATTACTTTCGGCCTGAATTCCTCAATAGATTAGATGATATTATTGTATTTAAATCCTTAACTAAAGAAGATATACGTAAAATATTAGATATAGAACTCAAAAAACTCAATGAGCGGCTACAAGCCAAAGGCTATACTTTGGAACTTACAGAGGAAGCAAAAGATTTCTTAGTAGACAAAGGTTATGATCCAACTTTTGGGGCAAGACCATTAAAACGTACTATGGCGAAATACTTAGAAGTGCCTCTTTCTGAATATTTATTACAAGGAAAATTCACAGAAAACGACATGATTTTTGTTCAATGCAATGCAGAAACAAAAAATTTTGAATTTTACACAAAAGACATAATAACGCACCAACCAAATACAATTAGAAATTAGGGTAAAAAATTTATATGGATGCAAAACAAATTGCTTTATTAATGGCAGATATTGCTTTAATAAATAGAGCCAAAGATATTGTAGTATTAGACTTAACAAATTATAATTATGTTACAGATTACTTTGTTATTTGCACTGGTTTTACAGAACGCCATGTGCAAGGTATATGTGATGAAATATCTAGGACACTCAAAAAAAATAACATATTCAACTATTGCAAAGAAGGATATGAAGAAGGAAGTTGGATTCTCTTAGACATTGGAGACGTTATCGTCCACCTTTACCAAGAAGAATATAGAAATTTTTATGAATTAGAAGATTTATGGCAAGACGCACCTAGAATCCCTGTTAAACAATCGGAACAAGACGAATAATACTATGCTCAAAACGAAACAAAAATTGCCACACAATGGAATAGAAAGGAGGCGCGAAAAGTTTCCAAACTTTTTGCAAATAATATAGATGAAAAAATTTCTAGATGATGCATTTTGCGAACACTTGCTCAATAAAAAACTCATTGACAAGGCCTTGCTTGCTCAAGTCAAAGCAGAAAATAAATATGTGACAACCCGAGAATCTCTATTGTTGCAAGAACATATCAAATTCAATACATACCAAAATATTTTGGTATCTTTACGAAATGATAAAGAATTGGTAGACACAGAACAATCTACAGATTTTGATCGGCGTTTTATAGAATATGGAATTCGCCAAGATTATCTATCACAAGAGGATGTAGAAATCAGCCAAAAACATGCTCTTACCTCAGCATTCACCACAAGAGAATTACTCATGGTTACCTCCACCATTGACATGGAAACATATAGACAAATCATGAATGCTTTAGGACGACAATATAAAGCAAAAGTAGAAGATCCTGATAAAACTATTGTTGAAGAGGAAGCTGAACCAAAAGATAAACTCACAGAATCACAACTTTCCATAGTGTGTGATAATTCTGCAGAAACTATCATTGATATTAGTATGGACATGGACGAACCTAATCCAACAAATTTTCGCTCCAGTAAATTCGAAGATGATGATGATTCCATAGAAACCATCATTGATGGCAATATGGATATCTACAACTTTGCAGATGATGATGTCCCTGCAATTGCACGTGAAGAAACGATTGTAGAAGTAGCAAAAACACGTACTCCTAAAACATCCTCCTTACCATCTACAGCTTCCGCTTCCTATACTTCTTCAGCACATGAATATAGTACAGGTAGCTCCTCTAAACGAGATTTGCGTCTACAACAAACCATAGAAGTGCCAGACACACGAGTTGCTTCTATCAGTGATACTATGATTCGTCCTAAGCCACAACCACAATCCCCTTACACTCAACCACAACCGCAACCACAAGCTCCCTACGTCCAACCACAACCACAAGCTCCTTACGCCCAACCACAAGCTCCCTATGTCCAGCCACAAGCTCCCTACGTCCAACCGCAACCACAAGCTCCCTACGCCCAACCACAACCGCAACCACCCGTTGCATATGCAGTTCCCTCTATAGATGATCTTGTCCTCGAAGTGCAAAAACAAGTCAACTTACAAACACAACAAATGTCGCAAAGTATGGTGCGTGAAATAGATACATATAGAGGAATTTATAAAAATATAGTTGCAGTCATTGTATTTTTATTTCTCTTTATCCTTGCTTTTACTGGTTGGATTGAATTTCAAAGGTTACAAGAGCTACAAGAAACAAAAGCTGAACTAAAAACACTTCAAAACGATAAAGCAACTATATCCTTAAACATGCAATCTTATGAGCAAGCAAAAATCAACGCCCAAGAAGAACTTGAAAAAATAAAGAGCCAACAACGAGACATAGAAGAAAAAGAACAAAAATTTGAACAACGCGAAACACAATGGAAAAACGAACGAAAAAAATTACAATCTCAAATCAATACTTGGCAAGAAGTTCAACAAAAATTAGAACAAGCACGTGTACATGCCTATAAAAAAGATAGAAAGAAAGTATATGAAATCGGAGATGAAATCAAAAATATATCCGATGATCAAAACGACGTTTTTATATTATATCTCTTAGGAAATTTTTACATGGAAGTAGGTTTCTTTTCACGTGCTGAAGTCACCTTTAGATCCATAGTAAAAACTAATCCAGAATCTTGGCAAGCATACCTACAACTATACAGACTATACGAAAAAAATAGTAAAGCAAAAAACAAAAGCCAAGATGCCCTTAAAAAAGCCATCTCTTTAAATCCAGCACTCAAAAAATAAGTCTTTGGATAGAGAGTAGTAATATTGTAGTCTTTTTATAAAACAAATGTATTTTACTCAAAGAATGGATATATGAATGGCATTATGGAGTAATTTTTCTAACGATAGTGAAAAAATAAAATTAGAACAAGAACAGTTTCTTACAAAATTGCAAGATTGTGGCAAATCTGTAGAAGAAATTTCGCAGTTTTTGCAAGAACAGAAAATAGAAATGGTCTTTTCTGTTTTTATAGATTGCATGGAAGATTGGGAATTAGATAAAATTAAAAATTGGGCTAAAGTCTTATCTGTTTATAAACCGCAAAAAAAAGTAGAAGCTTTCATTCGTGAATTTTCAGATAAATCAAAAGAATCTCGTATGTGGATTTTTTTATGTAAGCTTTTAGAATATTCACAAAATGAAAATTTAAAATCAATTTTATGCGAAATGATGCAATCTACCTTTAGCAAACCAGAAATTCGTATTATATTTTCTTTGTTAAACAATGAAAAAGTTGAATTTCCAGAAGATATATTGTTATTGCCAACTCCTTTTATTTTAGCATTGTATAGACAAATTATTTTACTTTCCAATGATGAAAATTCAACAATACGAGAAAATTGTATGATTATATTGGGAAGATTGCGTGAAAATGAAGAAAATGCAATTTTGCGTTTATGCCATGGTCTAGAAGACGTTAAATCAAAAGTCTGCAAAGCAGCAGCCACTTCATTGGCTAATATAGGCGAGAAAAGCATTGAACCCTTACGAAATATATTAACAACAAAAGGATTGCGTACACAAATTAGTGCTGCATGGTGTTTAGGTACTATTAATAAAAATCATTCCATTATGGTAGAAGAATTGTTTGATTTTTTAGGCACTCCCCATGAAAAACTACGAAAACCAGTAATTTGGGCTTTAGAACAAAGTGGAGAATCTATTTCAAATTTGTTACTAGAAAAAACTAAACAAACGCATGACTCCATTTACATTGCATCAGCCTTAAAACTTTGGAATAAAATGCCTCATATATCTCACTCTGTAGCAGAATATTTAAAACAATTATGCGAATATCCTCAATCGGAAATTCGCATAGAACTTCTTCATCTCATTGGAAATCACCGTCTTGTTTCATACAAAAACTTTGTATTAAATTCATTAGATGAAGAAAAGGAAAATATATGCGAAGCAAGCATTGAAGCTTTAGGTAATCTACCTAAAAAAATCTTTTTAGAAAAAGATTTGAGCCAACGTCTTGTAAATTTATATTATCAAAGAAATAATTTTAACATTAGAAAAAGCATTTTACAGAGTATTACTAAATTGCAATTATCAGATGAAATTGTATATAAAGTGATCTTTTCTGCTTTGCATGATTCTAGTGAAGAATTGCAATTATTAGCATTGAAATCTCTTTCTATTTTTGGAGAAAAAGCCCAAGAAGCTCTGCCTACTATTCTTGTGTTTTTAGAAAACAAAGAAAGTGAGGATTTTATTTTAGAATGTTTGAAACAGCTAGAAAAAATGTCCTTAAATTCTACAAATACTATGAACCTTGTTATGAAATTTCTATCCTCACCCACAGATGACATCCGTAACCAAGCCATAGCAACATTAGAATCTATGGGAAATATGGTAGCAGCACCTTTATTGCGTATGTCTAAAACATATAATGTAAAAACACAAGTTGCTATTAGTAAAAGTTTAGCAAAATTAGGTCCCAAAATCGCTCCTGTTTTAGTGGATGGATTAATAGGTTCTTGTTCTGAAACTAGAAAAGTAGCAGCTGATGCATTGGGTAATATGGGCGAAGCAGCAATGCCTTATCTTTGTAATTTAATGGATGAAACTGATTTCTGGGTAAAAAAAGCCATTTCTAGTGCCCTCTCTAAAATTGGCATGACCGCTGTTCCCAGTCTTATTAAAACGATTCGAGAAGGGAATAATCCTCAAATCATTGCTATGGCCATTGAAGTATTGCAAAAAATGAAACAAAAAGCATTGGGAAAACTCATTCCATTAATTATAGATCCTAAACCTCAATTGTCTCAATTAGCAATATATTCTATGAAAAAAGTCAATGCTTCCTATATGGAAAGTATTCCTGATTTATTAGATTTATTTACTCATCCAGCACCATTAGTTCGCCAAAGTGCTGCTTGGTGTCTAGGGCAGATTGGACACAATGACAATAATATCATACAAGCATTGCAAAAATTACAAAAAGATGATGTAGATGCTGTTGCTCAAGTGGCACAACAATCTTTAGCCAAACTTCAATCATAATCAAAAATTTCTTAATAGAAAGTAATATTATGTATAAAATTAGAATTCCAATAGGACTTGCACTTTTATCATGTATAGGCGGACTTGTTTATTGTGATTATTATACAAACACATCTTGGTGTACCTCCCTTATTTTAGGTCTATTAATCCTCGCATCTTTTTTTGAATTTTGTACTATGTTTCAAGAATGGAAACCCTTTCGATGTCTAGGAACAATATTAGTCAGTTGTAATGTACTCTGTCTTATTTTGCATGCAGCGTATGCTCAAACTGCTACTATTCCTACGGAGAATGCCTCTTCCTTTTCCTTTTTATGGTCGTCTTCTTTTTTACAAATGCTAGAAATGACAAGCATTATACTAATCTTTGTAATGGCCTTATATAAAAATCAAGATCAAAAAATAATAGAAAGTATGTCCATAACAATCTTCGGTTTTATGGGCGTGTACATGCTATTGAGTTTTTTACTTCGCATTCGAAGTTTTGGTTCAAAAGGTTTATTTTTTTTATTGCTCTTAGTTTTAGTGGCAAAAGGCATGGATATGGGTGGATATTTAATTGGTAAAGCTTTTGGAAAGCATAAAATTGCTCCGAATATTAGTCCTAAAAAATCTTGGGAAGGATTTTTTGGTGGTTTAATTTTTTCTGGACTATTTGCTTTTTTCCTTCCAAAATGGTTACCAGAACTTACACCTTTTTCAATATATCAATGGTTTTTTTTCGCATTGATAACAGGACTTTTATCTTTTATGGGTGATTTAGCAGAGTCATTCTTAAAAAGAAAATGTGGAAAAAAAGATTCAGGGAATATTTTACCTGAATTTGGTGGATTTTTTGATATAACAGATAGCTTATTATTTGTTGCTCCTTGGGGATATTTTTTTTACCAGTATTGTTTAGTATAGCTATCTAAAAATTAATTCAATTGCTGAAAGAGAATAAAAATGAAATTATACATAAAAACATATATAAAATATTTCATCATCAGCATTATGATAATCTGCATTTCCATAGGAGCCTTCTATGGTTTTCTAGTATTAAATCTTTCAATATCTGAGAGTTCAGATATTCTAAATATGATGCTATGTGTCATATGTCCTCTCGTATTCATTATAGGAATCATGTTTTTTGTTGACACACGGAAAAAGATGAAAAACTTGAAATATCTTTTGGAAAATGGAATCCATACTAAAGCTGTGATTACAAAATCTTATCCACCATTAGACAAAGAAGATAAATCACTAAAACAAGAAGAATCCATAAAACAAGAAGATAAATCTATAGAATCAGAAGATGAATTACTAAAACAAGAAAACAAATCCATAGAACCAAAAGAAGAGATAATAAGCAGTATATTTTCCCAAATTATACAATATCAATTTCAAAATAAAAGCGGTCAAACAATTACTATTGACGAAGGTATGGAAAATAAAGCATTTAAATATCTATGCGTTGGCAGTAAAATTCATATATTGTATGACCCAAATGATGAAAAAAAAGCTCTGATTTGTCCTTGGTGGGATAAATGGATTGCTAATAATGAATTAGATAAATATCCAAGATTTGTAACAGATGTTGCAACCTCGCCCATTGTTGGTAAACAAAGACACATTCCCTTTTTTCATTTTTTTTCTATTAGTATGTTCATACAAATATTAGTAGCACTTAGTATTATTGCTATATGTTTTATCTTACACACTTTTCAAAATCCATTTTGGAAAACAATCTTCCCTAATATACAAGAAAGTTTAGGAAATGTTCCTACTTGGATCTGTTTCATAGGATATGGAATAGGATTTTTGCTTTTTGCTATTGTATATTTTACGATGAAAAAGAAACAAAACTTTTTTGAATACGCAGTGAGAACAGTAGCTTTAGTGCAATCTGCACGATTAGGAAAACATATAAAAGAGGAACACAATACTGGAAGTCATAAAAAAGTCGATACAATGGTTACTATTGTATATCAATTTCTATCTTCTACAGAAGATAATGTATACCAAGGTTTATGTAGATTAGAAGGTACACCAGAAAACCGTCAATTACAACAAGGGTCAGAAATTGAAATTGTATACCATGCACAGAGACCAAATCAAAATCGACCTTTTATCCCTGAATATGAAAAATATTTCTATTACAATGAATAAATTTTTTCTTTAGTGATTTTTATTCAGAATATCAAGTATTTTTTATCTTCCTAAGAATTGCTGAAAAGGAATAAAGATGAAGATGAAATTATACATAAAAACATATATAAAAGATATCATCATCGGCATTATGCTAATCTGCATTTCCATAGGAGTCTTCTATGGCTTTCTAGTATTAGATTCTTACCTCGGACTAGCCAAAGGAGAATTCTTAAATTTTCTACTACATACCTTAAATCTACCACCTTTGTTTAGTGCTATCATACTCATTATAGGATTTCTATTTCTTGTTGTAGCACTAGCAAAAATGAAAAAATTGAAATATTTTTTAGAAAATGGAATCCATACTAAAGCTGTGATTACAAAACTCTATCCATTAAGAACAATGACATTCTTGTTTACAAGAGAAAAAAAGCCTATAGAATCAAAAGATGAATCACCAAGCTTCATATTTTTTTATAGTATACAGTATCAATTTCAAAATGAAAATGGTCAAATCATTACTATTAACGAAGATATCTCAGATAAAACTTTGAAATATCTATGCGTTGGCAGTAAAATTCATATATTGTATGATCCAAATGATGAAAAAAAAGCTATGATTTGTCCTTGGTGGGATCAATGGATTGCTAATAATGAATTAGATACGTATCCAAAATTTCTAACAGATGTGCCAACCTCCCCTATTGTTGGCAAACAAAGACACATTCCCTTTTTTCATTTTTTTTCTATTAGTATGCTCATACAAATATTAGTAGCATTTAGTATTATTGCTATACAAGAAGGTTTAGGAAATGTTCCTACTTGGATCTGTTTCATAGGATATGGAATAGGATTTTTGCTTTTGGCTATTGTATGTTTTACTCTGAGAAAGGAACAAAACTTTTTTGAATACGCAGTGCGTACAGTAGCTTTAGTTCAATCTGCACGAATAATAAAACGTATAGTTGTTATTGAATATCAATTTCTCTCTTCTACAGAAGATAATATTTTCCCAGGTTTGTGTAAATTAGAAGGTACACCAGAAAATAGCCAATTACAACAAGGGTCAGAAATTGAAATCCTATACCACACACAAAGACCATATCAAAGCCGCCCTTTTACCCCTGAATATGAAAAATATCTCCATTACAATGAATAAATTTTTTCTTTGGTGACTTTTATTCAGAATATAAAGTATTTTTTATCTTCCTAAGAATTGCTGAAACGGAATAAAGATGAAATTATACATAAAAACATATATAAAAGATATCATCATCAGCATTATGATAACCTGCATTTCCATCGGTGCTATCTATGTCTTTTTAGTATTAAATCTTCACCCCAGACTAGACAATGGAGGATTCTTAAATGTGCTACTATGTATGTCTGGGCCTATTTTACTCATTATAGGAATTACTTTTCTTGTTGTAGCACTGACAAAAATGAAACAATTGAAATATTTTTTAGAAAATGGAATCCATACTAAAGCTGTGATTACAAAACCCTATCCATTAAGAATAATGACATCATTATTAGAACAAGAAGACGAGTCATTAGAACAAAAAGACAAGTCACTAGAACAAGAAGAGGAATCATTAGAAATCGACGATGAAGCACTAGGTTCCATATTTTCCCGTAGTATACAGTATCAATTTCAAAATGAAAGTGGTCAAATCATTACTATAAATGAAAACACCTCTGATAAAACTTTGAAATATTTATGCGTTGGTAGTAAAATTCATATATTGTATGATCCAGATGATGAAAAAAAAGCTTTAATATGCACTCGCTGGGATCAATGGATGGCTAATCATGAATTAGATGCATATCCAAAATTTCTAACAGATGTGCCAACTTTCCCTATTGTTGGCAAACAAAGAAATTGAAATCCTATACCATGCACAAAGACCATATCAAAGCCGATTTCTTAACCCTGAATATGAAAAATATCTCCATTACAATTAACTCCTAAAGATAAAAAACATCTCTCTTAAAATAAAAATCTTTTCTTTGATATCCTTCCTTTACCTAATAGAATATAAATTGTTTTATTTAGTTTCATCAAGATTGCCAAAAGGAATAAGAATGAAATTATATATAAAAACATATCTAAGTGAATTCATCATCAATATTATTTTTACTTGCATTTCAATAGGGATGATTTATGTCATTCTAATATTAAATTTTTTCAAATTAGAAGGTTTAAGTATCATCAATGTGTTGATATATATGTCTGGCCCTGTTCTATTTATTATAGGAATTTTTGTTACTGTTGTTATACTAAAAAACATGAAAAAATTGAAATATTTTTTAGAAAATGGAATCTATACAAAAGCTATAATTACAAAGCTCTATCCATTAACCATAAAAACATCACTAGAACAAGAAGATGAATCCATACAACAAGAAGATGAATCTCTAAGCTCTATATTCACATTTTCTAGGAGGATACAGTATCAATTTCAAAATAAAAACAATCAAATAGTTATTATTCATGAAAACGTCTCCCGTGAATTATTACAATATCTATGCGTTGGTAGTAAAATTCATATATTATATGATCCAGATGAAGAAGAAAAAACTTTGATTTGTCCTTTGTGGGATGAATGGATTGCTAATCATGAATTGGATGCATATCCAAGATTTTTAATAGATGTTGCACCTTCATCTATTATTGGTAAACAAAGACATATTCCTTTTTTTCATTTTTTTTCTATGAATAGGCTCATGCTAACATTAGTAGCACTTAGTATTATTGTCATATTTTTTATGATTCACACTCACCAGAATCCATTTTGGGAAACAATTTTCCCTAATATACAAGAAAGTTTTGAAGAAGTTCCTACCTGGGTCTGTTTTATAGGATATGGATTTGGATTTTTGTTTCTTGGCATTGCATATTTTAGGATGAAAAAGCAACAAAAATTTTTTGAATATGCAGTGCGAACAGTAGCTTTAGTTCAATCTGCTCAAGTAGTAGAACGTGTAAGTGACGAGCATAGTTATAATGTGGTTATTGTTAAATATCAATTTCTCTCTTCGACGGAAGACAGCATCTTCCATGGTTCTTGTGAATTAGACGATACAAAAAAAAATCTCCAATTACAAAAAGGATCAGAAATTGAAATTTTATACCATGCACAAAAACCAAATCAAAATCGATGTTTAACTCCTAAAGATGAAAAATATCTCTATGAAAATAAATAACTTTCTTTTTTTTGTATCCTTTCTTCATCTAATAAAATATAAATTGTTTTGTTTAATTTTCTCTTGATTAAAATAAATGTTTTTTTTGATATCGTTTCTTTATCTAATAAAATATAAATTGTTTAGTTTCATAAATATTGCAAAAGGGAATAAGAATGAAATTATATATAAAAACATATCTAAGCGAATTGATCGCTAGTATTATTTTCACTTGCATTGGATTAGTGAGCTTCTATGTCTTTTTCTTTTTTAAAATAGATGATTTAGGCATTATGAATGTATTTTTCTGTGTAATAGGTGGTCTTTCATTTATTCTAGGATTGGCTTCGATTGTTACAGTACTGAAAAAAATGAAAAGATTGAAACATTTATTAAAAAATGGAATTCATACAAAAGCTGTGATTACAAAACCATATCCATTAAAAATGGATAGTACATTCGAAGAAGCATTAAAACCAGAAGATGGCGTTATAGGCTCTTTATTGTTCCCCAGTATACAGTATCAATTTCAAAATGAAAGAGGGGAAACAATTACTATTGACCAAAAGAAAGTAGATATAATGTTGCAATACCTATGTGAAGGCAGTAAAATTCATATATTGTATGATCCATTTGATGAAGAACAACCTTTGATTTGTCCTTGGTGGGATGAATGGATTGCCAATAATGAATTATATGCATATCCAAAATTTATAACAGATATTGCTACTTCCACTTTTGTTGGCAAACAAAGACACATTCCATTATTTCGTCTTTTTTCTCTTTTTTCACTTATAATAACAGTGATAGTGTTAAGTTGTATCCTCATATTTGCCATATCTTTTAGTCTACAAGAAAATCCTTCTATTGTGTCACGTCTCTTTGCATATGGATGGGGTCTTGTGCCTCTTTCTATCATATATCTTGTTTTAAAATCAAAACAAAGTTTCTATGAATACGCAGTGCAAACAGCAGCTTTAGTTGAATCTGTTCGAGTAGTAACACGTACAAAACATAGAACTACTAGTCATCATCGTAGAAGGATGCGTCACAAAGAAATTACCTATACTGTAGTTTGTGTAGCATATCAATTTCTCTCTTCTAGTGAAGACAACATTTTTCGAGGGTATTGTGAATTACAAGATACACCAGAAAATCTTGCATTAAAGAAAGGGGCAGAAATTGAAATTTTATACCATGCACAAAAACCATATAAAAGCCGTCTTTTTACCCCTAAAGATAAAAAATATATCTATTAAAATAAATGATTTTTTCTTTCATTATATATAATTGCCACGATTTGTTTCATTCATTGAATAAAACATAGATTGTTTTATTTATTTTTCTAAAAATTGCTAAAGGAATAAGAATGAAATTACATATAAAAACATATCTAAGAGGATTTATCGGTAGTTTTATTGCTACTTGCTTTGCATTAGTACTCTTCTTTGTCTTTTTATTTTCAGATGGTTTATGCATTGTAAAAGTATTTCCATGTACAATAGTTGCTATTATCTTGATTACAGGATTGATTGGTACTGTTTTAATGCTAAAAAAAATGAAAAGATTAAAACATTTATTAAAGAATGGAATTCATACAAAAGCTGTGATTACAAAACCGTATCCATTAAAAAGATATAGCTCATTCAAAGAATTATCAAAACAAGAAGATGAATCACCAAATACCATATTGTCTTACAGTATACAGTATCAATTTCAAACAGAAAGAGGAGAAACAATTACTATTGAAGAAGATAGCGTAGATGGAATATTGCAACATCTATGTGTAGGCAGTAAAATTCATATATTATATGATCCAGATGATGAAGAAAAACCTTTAATTTGTCCTTGGTGGGATGAATGGATTGCTAATAATGAATTATATGCATATCCAAAATTTATAACAGAGATTGCTACTACCCCTACTGTTGGTAAACAAAGACACATTCCATTATTTCGTTTTTTTTCTCCTTTGTCACTTATAATAACATTGTTATTGTTTAGTTTTATAAGCATGTTTATCATATCTCTTGAATTACAGGAAAATGTTCCTACTGTGATGCGTTTCATAGTATATGGGGTGTTATTCTTATTTCTTTTCGTTGTATATTGTATCTTAAAGGTGGAACAAAAGTTTTATGAATATGCAGTACAAACAGTAGCTTTAGTTCAACGAGTAGAAATACGCACAATAGACGAGACGAGGAGAAGACATCATGGAAAGAAGAATAGAATACATCACAAAGAAATGACGTATACTGTGATTTTAGTTGCATATCAATTTCTCTCTTCTAGTGAAGACAACATTTTTCAAGGTTATTGTGAATTACAAGATACACCAGAATACCGTGAATTGAAAAAAGGATCAGAAATTGAAATTTTATACCATGCACAAAGACCATATGATAGCCGTCTTTTGACCCCTAAAGATAAAAAATATATCTACTAAAATGAACAATCTTGGCAAACAAAGACACATTCCATTATTTCGTTTTTTTTCTCCTTTGTCACTTATAATAACATTGTTAGGACTTTCTTTTATTGGTATGATTTTTTTCATACATACAACACTAAGCAAAATGCAAGGTTTTCCAGTTATTCCTCACTGGTTCTATTTCATAGGATATGGAATTGGATTCTTGCCTTTTGCTATCGTATATTCTTCCTTAAAAAAACAACAAAATTTCTATGAATACGCAATTCGAACAGTAGCTTTAATTATAACTGCACAAGTAGAAACATGTATAATAGTGAGGGAAAGAAATAGTAATAATGTGAGTCCAGAAATTTATACAGAAACATATACTGTGGTTTTTATTGAATATCAATTTCTCTCTTCTAGTGAAGACAATATTTTCTATGGTTCTTGCGACTTACAAGATACGCCAACAAACCGCGAATTAAAAAAAGGTGATAAAATTGCAATTGTATACCATGCAAAAAGACCAGATGATAGCCGTCTTTTGACCCCTAAAGATAAAAAATATATCCATTAAAATGAACAACTTTTTTCTTTCTTTCATTGCATATATTATTTCTAACATTTGATTCACTCCTTTCTCTAATAAAAAATTATTTTGTTTATCCTCCTAAGGATTGAAAAAAAATAAAATGAAATTACATCTAAAAACATATCTAAATAGCATCCTCTTCACCATTATTATGTCTATCGGTTCAATAGTGATCACTTATTTCATTCTAGTATCCTTGCCAGGATTAGACGATGCATTCACCATCATTACGTTTTCAGTGTTATGTATTATGGTAGGTGTTTTTTTTGCCATTGGTGGATTGATTTTAGCTGTTTACTTTATAATTCAAATGAAAAAATTAAAGTATTTTTTAGAAAATGGAATTCATGCACAAGCTATGATGATAAAATCTCATCCATTATTCAGGCATAAAACATCATTAGAAAAATTATTAGAAAAATTATCACGAGAAGAAAAAAAATCACTAGACACCGAAACATATTCCCACTTTCTACAGTATCAATTTAAAAATAAAAAAGATCAAATAGTTACTATTGATAAAAAAAACACCTTTAATATATTTCCACATCTAACCGTTGGCAGTAAATTTCATATATTGTATGATGCATATGATGAAAAACATGCTATGATTTGTCTTGAATGGGAGGAATGGATTGCCAAACACGAATTGGATAAATATCCAAGATTTATTACCGATGCTCCTCTTGTTGGCAAACAAAGACATATTCCCCTCTTTTATTGTTTTTCTTTTATGTCACTCATATTAATAATAGTAGCACTTATGTTTATTGGCATGAGTTTTTTCGTACACATATTCCTAAGTAACACGCAAGGTTTCCCTGAAAATTTTCCTAATTGGATCTATTTCGTAGGATATGGAACTGGATTCTTATTGCTTTACTGTTCATATGCTGAGCTAAAAACGGAACGAGATTTCTATGAATACGCAGTGCGAACAGTAGCTTTAGTTACATCTACACAAATAGAAACACGTACAAGAGTAAGGGAAATAAAATATAAGAGTGGTACCAGAACTTATACAGAAACCTATATTGTAATTATTATTGAATATCAATTTCTCTCTTCTACGGAAAACAACCTTTTTCAAGGTTCTTGTGAATTACAAGATACACCAGAAAGCCGTGAATTAAAAAAAGGGGCAGAAATTGAAATTTTATACCATGTGCAAAAACCACATGAAAGCCGACTTTTTACTTCTTATGATAAAAAATATATCCATTAAAATAAATAACTTTCTTCATATAAACTGCAATATTGGGTTTATTCCTACACAGAATAAAATATAGATTGTTTTGTTTATTTTTCTAAGGATTGCAAAAGGAATAAGAATGAAATTATATATAAAAACGTATCTAAATGGCTTTATTGGTGCTATTATTGGAACTTCTATTTTAATAATGATCTCTTATCTCTTTCTAATATACTTTCCAAAAATAGACAGTATGGGTTATCTGAATGTGCTGATAGCTATAATAAGTGGTTTAGCGTCCATTGGTGGATTAATTTTTATTTTTTCTTTACTAAAAAAAATGAGAAGATTGAAATATTTTTTAGGAAATGGAATTCATACAAAAGCTATGATTACACAACCGTATTCATTAAGAATACATAGAACATTCGAAGAATTATTAAAACAAGAAGATGAATCACCAAACACCATATTTTCCCGTAGTATACAGTATCAATTTCAAACGGAAAGAGGAGAAACAATTACTATTGATGAAGATAATGTAGAGGGAATATTGCAACATCTATGCATTGGTAGTAAAATTCATATATTATATGATCCAGATCGTGAAGAAAAACCTTTGATTTGTCCTTGGTGGGATACATGGATTGCGAATTACGAATTGGATAACTATCCAAGATTTTTGAACGATGCAACGATATCCCCTCTTATTGGCAAACAAAGACACATTTCCCTTTTTCATTTTTTTTCTTTATGCCCAGTCCTAATGACAATAGGAGCACTCCTTGCTATTGGCATAACTTTTTTCATACAAATAATCCTATGCAACATACAAGGTTTTCCAGAAAATATTCCTAATTGGTTCTATTTTATAGGATATGGAATAGGATTTTTGTTGCTTGCCTTTGCATATATTGCTCTAAAAATGGAACAAAATTTCTATGAATACGCAGTGCTAGCAGCAGCTTTAGTTACATATGCACAATTAGAAAAACGTACAATAGTGAAGAAACTAAAAAGTAGAAGTGGTAACAAAAATTATATAGAAAACTATCCTGTGTTTGTTATTAAATATAAATATCTCTCTTCTACGAAAGACAATATTTTTCAAGGTTATTGTGAAGTACAAGATATACTACAAAATCGCCAATTAAAACAAGGGGCAAGCATTAACATTTTATACCATGCACAAAGACCATATGAAAGCCGAATTTTTACCCATAAAGATGAAGAGTATATCCATTAAAATAAACAACTTTTTTCCTTTGTATCGTTGCATATAATTGCAATATTTAGTTCCTTTCTTTTTTTTCTGTTATTATATATTATTGCCAACATTTGTTTCATTCATCTAAATAAAATATAATAGGATCCATATGAATACGCTATATCAACCCTTACAAAATGAAAGACAATTTACATTTCGTGCTATATTGACTGGCTGTTTTATAGGTAGCATTGTAGCATGCACCAATGTATATATTGGATTAAAACTCGGTCTTAATTTTGGTGCATCTATATTGTGTGCTGTATTATCCTATTCTGTATTTGCAGCTTCCAAAAATAAATTGTCCGTATTAGAAACTAACATTGCACAAACAAGTGGTTCTGGTGCGGCAACTATGGCAACTGCTGCAGGTTTAACTGCAGTTATTCCAGCTATGGAAATGTTGGGCTATTCTCTTTCTTGGCAATCTCTTTTGCTTTGGGCACTCTGCATTGCATTTTTAGGTGTATTCTTTGCCATTCCTTTACGTAAACAAATGATTGAAGTAGAACAATTGCGTTTTCCATCTGGTACAGCAACTGCAGTCACTATTTTAGCTTTAGCAAGTGATCAAAAAGATGCCCTACAAAAAACAAAATGTTTACTCATTGCAGCTATATGTGCAGCTACTATTACTTTAGGAAGCACATTTTTTCCTATGTTAGAAAGACCATCGCTTCACACATGGCTTTCTACAATACCATTTCCTACATGGTTTCCTTTAGGTGTTATAGCAACTACTTTAGCAACATGGGGATTTTCTTTATATATTGGTCCAGCTTTGACAGGTGCAACTTTTTTAATTGGTCCTAGAGTAGTCTTATCTCTTTGTTTAGGTGCTATTTTAGCATGGGGAATTTTAGGTCCACTAGCTTATTCCCAAGGATGGGTAACAGGCCCTATCATGTCCTATAAAAATGGTGTTTTAGGTTGGCTTATTTGGCCTGGAGTGGCCTTTATGGTTTCTGAATCTATCACATCATTTTTATTATCTTCTAAACAATCGTTTTCAGCTTTAAAAAAATCACGCATCTCTTTAGAATCTACGAAAGAACAAATCCCTTACTATTGGTGGATGGGTGGATTATGTATAGCTTCTATTTGCACGTGTTGCATCAGTGCATTTATTTTTCAAATCCCTTGGTATTTTACATTCTTTGCCATTGCTCTTTCTAGTGTATTGACAATCGTTGCAGTACGTTCCATAGGAGAAACAGACATCAATCCCGTTGGAGGCATTGGAAAAGTTGTACAACTTATTTTTGGAGGTTTAGCACCAGGTCACACACTTACTAATTTAATGGCTGCAGGCATTACTGCTGCTGGTGCATCCCAAGCAGCAGACATGATGCAAGATTTAAAAACAGGCTACTTACTCCAAGCTTCCCAAAGAAAACAATTTATCAGTCAACTCATCGGAATTTGTGCTGGAGTTGTCTTTGTTGTTCCTGTCTATTACGTTATTTCTCACACATACCAAATTGGAAGTCCCCAACTTCCTGCTCCTTCTGCTATGGCATGGAAAAGTATGGCAGAATTATTAACAAAAGGTCTAAATGCACTTCCGCCCTATTCGCTGTATGCTGTACTCCTTGCCACTTTTCTAGGTACTTCTATTGCTATTCTTAAAAAAATTCCTTCTTGTAAAAAATATATGCCTAGTGGCTTAGGAATTGGAATTGCTTTTATTTTACCTGCATATTATTCTCTCACTATGTTGATTAGTCTTCTAATTTGGCTTATTTGGAAAAAACAAAGTCCTACATCATGTGAAAAATATACATATTCTATTGCTTCGGGTCTCATTGCTGGAGAAGGAATTATGGGAATTGTGCAAGGCATCATATATTTTTATTGGCCTATGTAAAGAATATATACAACAAACAAAGAACTTTTTTTTAAACCTATATTTCAAAGTGGAAATATAGGTTTACATTTTACCATTTCATTTTTATTTATAATTAGAATTTTAGTAATCTATCTTGAAGTTTTTTACAATATTATTGAAAGAATTTTTTTAGTAATCTATCTTTAAAGTCTTTTACAATATTATTAAAAGAATTTTTTTAGTAATCTATCTTTGAAATTTTTTTCAGATATTTAAAAATAACATGTAAAAACATGCAACATAGCTTAGACGTTTGCTATGACGCAAAAAAACAATGATTATTTGTTAGCAAAGTAACATGTAAAAAAACATGCATTAAGTTTAGACATTGCTATGCTACAAAAAAAGGTAATGATTATTTATTAGGAAAAGAATATGCATAAAAACATGAAACATAGCATTGACGTTGCTATGGGGAGAAAAAAAGGTGATCTATTATTAAAAAATGCAAAAGTCATTTGTACATTTACCGAAGAAGTCATAGACGCTGATATTTTAATTGCCAATGGCTATATTGTGTCGCTTTGTGGTGGGGAGGCAGACCATATTATCCATGTAAATGGTCGTTTTGTTGCTCCTTCCTTTATCGATGCACATATTCATATTGAATCTTCCATGTTAACACCAAAAAATTTTAGTCATGTTGTTGTTCCACATGGAACAGGTGCTATTATCACAGATCCCCACGAAATTTATAATGTGCAAGATAGAGCTGGTTTTGATTTTATGATGCACGATTCTGAAAATGTTGACATGAATATATTTTTTACGATTCCTTCTTGTGTTCCTGCAACATTATTAGAAACATCTGGTGGAAAGATCGACGTAGAAGCATTAGAAAACATACTACAACAATATGGAAAAAAGCGAATTGTAGGATTGAGTGAAATGATGAATTATCCTGGAGTTTGCTTAAACATAGAAAATGTCATTCAAGAATTAGAATGGGCAGAAAAACACCGCTTCATCCGAGATGGTCATGCACCCTTAGTTCGAGGAAAAGAATTAAATGCATATTTAAATGCAGGCATTCAATCTGATCATGAATGTAGTTCTGTGGAAGAAGCACTAGAAAAATTACGATTAGGAATGTGGATTTTCATTCGAGACGGATCAGCAGCTCGCAATTTAGATAATCTTGTTCCTTTAATCAAAAATAACACAGTCCATCGAATTTGCATTTGTTCTGATGATAGGCATCCTGAAGAATTACTAGAAAAAGGTCATTTAGACTACACATTGCAAAGATTATGTGCACATGGCATTGACTTGCCAAGAGCTATTCGTTTAATGACATTAAATCCATCTACATTTTATCAATTGCCTAACTTAGGTGCAATTGCACCAGGATATGCAGCAAATTTTATTCTATTTTCAGATTGGAATCATTTTCAAGTAGAGGAAGTTTATTTTCAAGGTAAAAAAGTCGCAGAAAATGGAAAAAGAATGGCAGAAAATGATGCATATTCTCCCTATACAGAGCAAAAACAATTTATAAAATCTACTATAATGCTACCATCCAACATCAAAGAACGCTTCCAACAATATCCTACTACTGGGCAAATACGTTCCATTGTTGTTCGTGATGGAGAACTACTCACTGATTGCAAAATTTTAGACATACAAGATATGGAAAAACAAGACGTAGCTTACATGGCTGTTCTCACACGACATGCTACTTCCCAATCACAAAATATTGGGTTAGGATTTGTTTCTGGATTTCAACTTAAAAACGGTGCTCTTGCTTCCACTGTAGCACATGATAGCCATAACCTTATTGTGATAGGTTCAGACATTCCCAACATGCTTACTGCCATTGAACAAATCCAAGAAATACAAGGTGGATTATGTGTAATTCAAAATAATAAAACGCTTGCTACATTACCACTTCCTATTGCAGGTCTTATGTCGGATAAAAACGCAGAACAAGTTGTGCAAGAAAAAAAAATACTAGAACATGCCACACAACAAATTTGTACAGGCGTCAAAAATGCATTTATGATGATGTCTTTTTTAGCATTACCAGTGATTCCTCATTGGAAACTTACAGACAAAGGACTCGTTCACGTAGATACACAAGAAATTGATGTAAAAAATAGCTTTTAATACAAGTTTTCATTGTAAATTTGTACAGGCGTCAAAAATGCATTCATGATGATGTCTTTTTTAGCATTACCAGTGATTCCTCATTGGAAACTTACAGACAAAGGACTCGTTCACGTAGATACACAAGAAATTGATGTAAAAAATAGCTTTTAATACAAGTTTTCATTGTAAA
>JAGOMP010000016.1:15106-15338 GCA_017993505.1 Planctomycetota bacterium | reverse complement strand
TTTGTACAGGCGTCAAAAATGCATTCATGATGATGTCTTTTTTAGCATTATCAGTGATTCCTCATTGGAAACTTACAGACAAAGGACTCGTTCACGTAGATACAAAAGAAATTGATGTAAAAAATAGCTTTTAATACAAGTTTTCATTGTAAATTTGTACAGGCGTCAAAAATGCATTCATGATGATGTCTTTTTTAGCATTATCAGTGATTCCTCATTGGAAACTTACAGA
>JAGOMP010000016.1:0-15006 GCA_017993505.1 Planctomycetota bacterium | reverse complement strand
CAAAGGACTCGTTCACGTAGATACACAAGAAATTGATGTAAAAAATAGCTTTTAAGAAACATCACTATTGGAAGATAAGTTTTCATTTAAAGATAAATTTTTATTGAAAGATAAAGAATGTAGGGAATCATAGATTGCCGAAGCGTCCTTAATTATACTTGGCTTAGAAGCGAGCATTGCCAAAATAATAAGAGACATAGCAACTCTATGATCATTATGACTATATACTTGGCTTGCTTGTGGTGTTTGTGGTCCATGTATTCTAAAACCATCTTCATATTCTTGTACAAAAATATTCATTTTTTGCAATTCTTGTATCATCGTTGCAATTCGATCTGTCTCTTTGTATCGTAATTCTTGGGCATCATGAACAGTAGTCACACCGTGTGCTTGGGATGCTGCAATCATAAAAATTGGGAATTCATCAATCATGTCCACTACTTGAGAACCTTGTATGGAAATCGAACAAAGTGTACTAGTCTGTATTTGTAAATCTGCAATGGGTTCATTATATTTTGTTTGTAATTGCAGAATTTTTATATTGGCTCCCATAGCAAGGAGTGCATGATATAAACCAATGCGTGTAGGATTAAAATTAATATTCCTTAAAATAATATTGCTATTTGGTAAAAGGAGTGCTGCTACAATAAAAAACGCAGCCGAAGAAAAATCATTAGGAATTGTGATGTGAAGAGGCTGTAGAGAACTAGGAATAAGTTGAATGCAATGATTTTCTTTCCAAATTTTAGCTCCCATGAGTTGTAGCATGCGTTCTGTATGATCCCGAGTGGGGATTTGTTCTATAATCTTCATAGTTTCTTTTGTAAATAAACTAGCTAAAAGAAGACAACTTTTCACTTGAGCACTAGCAATGGGCATAGTATATTCTATAGCATGTAAAACACTTGGTTGAAATATCCATGGAAGTTGATCGTTTTGTTTTGTTTGAATTTTAGCCCCCATAGCTCGCAATGGGTTCAAAATTCGTTTCATAGGTCGCTTTCTCATTTGTTCGCTACTATCTATACTTGTTTTAAAAGGAAGACCTGCTAAAATTCCTGATAATAATCGAATTCCAGTCCCTGTGTTTCCCAAATTTAATATTTTTGTTGGTTTTTGAAATGTATTTCCTTTTACACGGAGTGTATTATCAGAAATTTTCTCTATTTGAATTCCCAATTGTTGCAACGTTTGTAAAGTAGACTTTGTGTCCCCAGCCATCAGAGGATTATGAATATAAGAAATACCATCTACTAAAGAGGCAAGCAACAAAGCTCGATGCGTAATGGATTTATCAGGCGAAATATAAATCTCGCCTTGCATTTTCCATTGATGTGGTTCAATTTTCCAATCTGACATATAGAGTTCGTCCTGTTTCTAATAAATAAATTGCAATGAATTTGACTATTTGATATAATTTTTGCAAATTATAAAAAAATATCATAGAATAATCATTCTCCAAGAATATACATTCTCCAAGGACATAATATAAAGGAGAAAATTATGACTGATTTATCTATCCTACCATTACTTTTTCCTTTTGTGGAAGGAATTTGGGAAAGAGGGAGTCGGGAAGGTATAGACCATATAGAGGAAAAATTAAAAGAATGCTTGAACAACTCAGTTTTATGGAAAAATCTTCAATCTAGCATTGACAAGGCACTTTATGTCTTTGACATTATTTTGGCAGGTTCATGTGTATATTCAAAAGCAAATTTAACTTATTTTTCTGAAACATTTTATACAATGGAAATATTGCCTGTTTCAAAAGAAATAGGAATCAAACAAGACGACTTTATAAAATGTTGTTTAAAAGATCTAAAAAAAATAAGAAAACAAAAATTTTTCAACATAGCTTCTGTAGATACAGAAGATCTTTGTCAAAAATGTCGAACTTTTTTTCTACAAGACATAAAAGTAGTGGAAAAATGTTTAGAAGAATCTAAACAAAAATTTTGTCAATCTATTCAAGAACAAACAGCAGAACCATATTGTTTATCAAAATTATTGCAACGAAAAAACGCTATTTTTTCCATCACATTATTGTGCTTAGGAACAGAAATTCAAAAAGATGAGTCCTTAGTTCAACTTTTTTTCATCACACAACCCCAAGCATTAGAATACTATATTGAACAAAATATTGCATGCATTGAACAAGCAAAAGACAATCGAAATCGAGAACAATTTCGAATCTATTCTGAATATAAACAAAATTTATTAAAAGTACAAGATGAAATTAACTTTGGTATAGAATGCATACCTTATGACATTTTGGAATTTTTTTCCAATTCTTTTCAAGAAGATCATTTATATTTTCATGAAACTATCGAACATTTTGATATTTTACATCCCCTAGCACAAGAAAAAATCCAAGAATTAACAAAAACAGCAGACGAACAAGAACTCCAAGAACTGAAAAAACAAATTCAAACTTTAGATAGCGAAATTCAGGAGTTTAAAGAACGACATGGAATGCAAGTGAAGATGAATTTGTCTATCTATCTTTCGATTCATCATAGTGAAATTCCTACTATTCATAATTTATATTCTCAATTTCAATATTTACAGGGATTAGTAGAAATAGAATATCTTTTAGAAACTCAATTTCATATTGCCTCTCTTATTTCTAGTATTGGAAAAATTAAAGAAGCAGAAGAGTTGTGGCAAGAACTTTTAAATGAGCCTATAGATGATGAAAAAAAAGCCTTGATTTATTTTAATCGATTTGTCAATTTTATGGTGGGCAACTTACTAGACGAAGCATATCAGTCTTATATGCAATCCCTTGAATGGAGTAAATCAGCATATCAACTTTTTGAAACTCGAAAATATAGACCACAACAAATTTTAGGGGTAGGTGGTTTTGGAATCGTTTTTTTATGTATGAGTAAAGTTTGGGGCCCTGTAGTCGTGAAAGCTTTACATCGCCCTGACTCTAATATTAATACAATTATTGAAAATGCACAATCTTTAGCTAAAAGTAATTCTCCTTATATTATTGGATTAAAGGATTATGGATATTTAGATTGGGACAATCAAAAAGGTCCATTCATTGTTATGGATTATTTTTCTGGTAAAAATTTGCGAGATTACGTAGATCAAAAAGGACCAGTTCCTATTTTTGAAAGTTTAGAAATATCTATTGCCATTGCCCAAGGACTCAGCGATGCACATAAAAATGGCGTTATCCATCGAGATTTAAAGCCTGCTAATGTGCTATATCGAAAAGATGATGAAGGCTTTGAGTTAAAAATTATTGATTTTGATTTAGCCTTGCATGGATTAGAACTACGAGATATGGCAAGTTCCTATCGAGTCACAGGCGAAAGTAGCGTTCTTAGTCAATCTATCACAGGAACATTGCAATATGCACCGCCTGAACAAATGGGAGAATTGATTGATGGAAAAGTTTGGGAAGTTAGTCAATATAGCGATATTTTTGCATTTGGTAGAACATTAAAATATTTACTTTTTGGAACATTAGATCCTCATCCAAGAAGTATGCGAAATTTTGAAAATGAAACATTGTTGGATCTTATTGGTGACTGCGAATCAAAAAATCCTAACAAACGTCCCCAGTCTTTTGAAGAAGTATTAGAAATTCTTCAAAAAACAAAAGAAGAATATTTAAATGTAATGAAACTAGGACATACAAAACGTTTAGAACAAAGCTATTTTGCCAATGTAACACAATCTATGTTGCAAGCAAACATAGATATCACCGAACAAGATATCATTTTCTTTCCTGAATTCTGTACTGGTTTGACTTTGCAAGACGTTGTAGAAAATTTACAAAATGAATACTCCATCAACATAGACAATCTAGATGAAATTTTTGACCTCCAATATGATTTCCATGATAAATACCCTAAAGGAATCATTGTTAAAGTTCTTCAAAAAGGTTCATTACAACATAACCTCATTCTCACAAAAGCTACGCTATTGATTAGCCAAGGGCAAAATATAGAACAAGAACAAAGCATAATAGAATATCCTAAAAACCTAGAAGAACCTTTACAAGAATTGATAAATTTTGACATTACAGAAGATAATTTAGGAAATTTTTTCAACATTCAACGAGATTACCATAAAACTATACCAGAAGGCGAAATCATTGAACTTATCTCTCCAGGTATTATTAGAAACAATATCATTGAGAAAAAAGCAACGATTCTTGTAAGTCTAGGAACACAACAAGACATTTATTATCCATCTTCTATTGGAATCACATTAGAACAAGCTAAAGATGAAATTCGAGACAAAGTTAAAAGCATTTATATGTTAGATTATGCCTTTCAAATTCATAGGGAAGAATTTAACGATGACTATGAAGTCAATACTATCAGCGAACTTCTAACACAAGGCATTATTCGAGACAGCACTGTCTATCAACCTGCTGTTGTTATTATTAGCAAAGGCTCACCACCTCTCCCAGAAAGCATTACTGGCTTTCAATTTATTGGAAAAAATCGTTACTCTTGTGGTGAACAAACATATATTGTAAAAGAATACCTTCATACAGAAACAGATATGGAATTTATCTTAATTTCTGGAGGACAATTTTTAATGGGATCTCCAGAAACAGAACAAGAACGAGAAAAGAACGAACAGCTACGTATGGTCGAAGTTTCCCCATATCTAATTGCAAAATATCCTTGCACACAAGAACAATGGGAACGCATTATGGGAGTAAACCCATCTCATTTTCAAGATGCTCGACGTCCTGTAGAATGGATTTCATGGGAAGATTGTCAAGAATTTTGCAAACGAACAAATTTAAACCTTCCTACAGAAGCACAATGGGAATATGCATGTCGAGGGAAAAACGAAAGTGCTTATTGTTTTGGAAACGATTCCACACAACTTAGGCAATATGCTTGGTATTCTGAAAATTCACAAGATAAAACACATCCTGTAGGACAAAAAAAATCTAATGCATTTGGTCTTCATGATATGCATGGAAACGTATGGGAATTTTGTCAAGATTCTTGCAACTTAAAGCAGAGTCTAGTGATTACTGAACAACATGAAAAAAATGCATTAGACCCTGTTTCCAAACAAGGAGATTTCAAAGTTGTTCGAGGTGGTGCTTGGTATTTTAGTCAAGGATATTGCCGCAGTGCCACTCGCTATCCTATTGAACCTACAGATAGACTTTTCTGTGTTGGTGTTCGTTTTGCAAAAAAAATTACATCATAATTAGGAGTTTATTTTGAAATTTTTACATTTTTGTACTTCTTCGAGGGTAACTATTATTTTATTAATCCTTTGTTCCATTCTTTGCGTTTTTGGAACATTACTACCTTATAAAGTGGCAGTGGAAAATATATACCAATCCCTATTTTTTTTCTGCATCTTTGCCATGTTCGCCCTACAACTGACATTGACTTTTATTTATGCTATCATTCGTAAAGAATGGAAAAAAATATTCCTTCCCATTTCTTTTTTATTGATTTTAATAGGAGGTTTTATAGGAAAAGTTTGGGGAATCAAGGGTGAGCTAGGCATATATGAACAAGAATTTGCAGAATATATTTTTGATGAATTTCATCTACAAAAATACTTTCAACAATACGACATAGATAAAAATAACACTTGGAACAAAGAAGAAAGACTAACTTGGGAAAAACAATTCCAAACTACTATGGTGGAACTACCCTATCCTATTACATTTCAAAGTTGGTTTAATAGTCTTTGCATAGCACCTTTAGAAATACAACAAAAACTTGGACATAAACTACCCTTTCAAATATATCTTGATAAATTTACCACAGAATATTACAATCCTATCCCATTTTTACATATACAAATCCAAGGAACAAAAATAAAAGAACGATACAATGTCACAAAAAACGCCCATTATAGAATCCCATTTTCTTCCTATGAAATTACTATCTTACCTTGGACTAATACAGAAATTCCAGAACAAATTCAAATACAAATTCATACAGATAACACAACACACAACATCACCTTACATTCAAAAACAACTATTCCTACTCTTTTTGAACAAAAATTAAGCCTACAATACTGTATAGAAACACAACAACGAGTGCTAGCTTGGAAAAGCTATATACAAATTCATGACAACAACAACATCCAAGAAACTATCATTGCAGTCAACCAACCTTATAAATACAAAGGATATAAAATATTTCAATCTAGCTATGAAACAAACAATAATGGGAAAAACAAAAGCATTCTTTCTATTGCCAATGACCCTGGCGTACCTATTGTATATTTAGGCTTTTTTCTCTTAATGATCCTACTTATCCTTCACTTTTGCTTACCATGTTCCAACAATTGTTTCTATAATAAAAATGATGATGAAGTTTAGATAATTGTTTAGGAACTAAAAAAGGATGATGGATTTTAAAATCCATCATCCTTTTTTACTATCTATGATAATGTCACGTCCATTTTCTACTTGCCATGGCTCTATAAATATAGTTTCAATTGCTGTCCAATATAATTTTATACTTTCAATTGATATATAATATGACCTTTTTTTTCATATAAAATTATACATTGCGATTGAAAAAATTGATGCACTCTTTCATAAGTAATCCATGGGAAATATCCTTTATACGTCTTGCCTTGAAATATAAATTTATAATTATTATCTAATCTTTGAATTTCATTTAAATTCACATAAAAATAATAAATATTTGATTTTTTGAAAAAAAGTCGTGCTTCTTGGTCTGTTTTAGAAGATTGTAAAACTTCCTCAAAAAAATTTCGATTAAAAACAGTACTGGCATAAATAGATCCATCAAAATAAAATGTTCTGGCCTCGCCTACAAATAAAACAGGAAGGTCAATATTTTTATTTAAAAATTGTTCTACATCATACAAAACATGATGGTGTTGTAAATATTGTTCTTGATTACAAAATCCTAAAGCACAATCATAACCTTTAGGAAGCGTTAATAAAATCGATTGATAACAAGTCACAATACATAAAAAAATTGTGAGTACTATATGACCTTTTATCTTTTGTACTTCATACTTCCAAACATAGGCCATAGGAATACATAGTAAAATAAGAATAAAATATATAAATCGATCTATTCTATGAGTAAATACAAGCCATAAAACAATCCAAATCGTAGAAATAAACCATAAAGAGCGAAATTTTTTCCATAAAATCCAAAGACTTGGAAATAATAAGAAAACATGCCAAAAAGAACAATTCCTACCCCAAAGAAAAACTTCTCCTAAAATAGAAAAAATATTATTTCCACTATGATACGTAGCTTGTCGAAATCGTTCATACATCCACAAAGTCCAGTAACTGCTATTCACCAATGGTTGCCACAATGGGAAAAAAATATTGCCAGTGTAGATATACCCTCGCATTGCCCAAGGAAAATATGAAATAAATAATCCTAGAAGACTCCAAGCTATATTCTTTCCAACATTCTTTATATCACGTTCCCATACAAATGGTATAAACGAAACAACACCAAAAAATAAAGCAGTATATTTAAAACCAATTGCTATGCCTAAAGATATACCTGCCCAAAAAAAATAGCGTCTTCTTTTTAAACTACAAAGAAGTGCTACTAGCAAACAAAATAATTGTGGCACTTCTACATAATAAACACGCAATAACTCTGAAGTCCAAGGAAGACAATATGATAATAAAAGAACTGTACTTGCAATATTTTCTTCTTGAAATTGTCGACAAATACAAAATAAAGCACCTAAACAAAGAAATCCATATAACCATAAAACAATATGGGAAGATAAGGCTCCTAGATCTCGCCCCAATAATTGCATATTAAAAAATGCAATGCTTTCTAAATTTTGAGGAAAACCAGCAAATACATTATTTTCCATGAAAAAAATACGTCCTATTTTCATATATTCAGCAGGCGTACCTAGATGGTATTCTAATACATCATAATCTAGTGGAGGCAAAAAAATAATCAATAAATTGACAACACTCAATGCACAAATAACACATACAACGAATTTTTCCCAGCTTCCTTTTTGCCAAAACATACATAGAAAATGCCAAACACTTTGCAATAATTCTAAACTAAAACGCCATCCAACAATTATTATGCTCAAAATAAATACAACACAAATTTCTCGACTTAATTTGCCCCAAGTTCCTATTAAATATACAAAATAAATAAAACAAAACGTTCCTACTACAAAAATAAATAACTTATCTATCCCATTGCAAACTTTTTTTCCACAACACCATAAAATACATCTTCCTATAACATACATACATATCATTTCTAAACAAGCCAATACAATACAATATAATCGACTTCCCCATAATTCTCCATAATTTTTCCCGGCTCCCATTCCAAAAAAAATATAGATTGTGGCACAAAATAATAAAGCAACCCATAGACCTCTTTTCAACATATTCACTCCTATGTATTGTCATACTTTGAACAATGAAATAAAAATTTTAGCTTTTCTTTTTTCGTATTTCAAACTAGCAATCAATAATTTTCTATGATATAATAAAAACATTTAAAATGCTAGTTTAAACTTATTGAATGGTTTATTTATGAATAAAGCACGAGGATGAAGTATGAAATATCTTGGGCTTGCTAGAAAATATCGTCCCAATACTTTTGATGAAGTGGTAGGTCAAAAAGAAATTGCTGAAACTTTACAAAATACAATTCGCATGAACAGAATCCATCATGCATACTTATTTTGTGGCTCACGCGGGGTTGGTAAAACTTCTATGGCTCGTATTTTTTCAAAAGCTTTAAATTGCGAAAAGGGACCTACAACAGATCCTTGTTGTCAATGTGAAATTTGTCAAAAAATTGCTTTAGGCGAAGATGTAGATGTTATAGAAATTGATGGTGCTTCTAATAGAGGAATTGAAGAAATTCGAAATATTAAAGACAATATAAAATATCTGCCAGCTCGTTCTCGTTTTAAAATTTTTATTATTGACGAAATTCACATGTTAACAGGACCTGCTTTTAATGCGTTATTAAAAACATTGGAAGAACCTCCTGAGCATGCAAAATTTATTTTTGCAACTACTCAAATCCATTCTATCCCTGATACTATTTTATCTCGTTGTCAACGTTTCCATTTTAAAAAAATTACCAACAACGATATTGTAGATCATTTAGCTTTTATAGCAGAAAAAGAAAAGTTAAAAGTTTCTAGGGAAGTCTTGCAAGCCATATCGCTTCATACATCGGGTGCTTTGCGTGATTCTCTTGTTTTGTTAGATCAATTGGCCTGTTTCAATGAATCTGGCATCACTATGGAAGCTTTTGAAAAAATTGCAGGAAATGCAGGAAATGAATCTTTGCAGTTAATAGAAGGCATCATAAAAAAAGATTGTAAAAGTGTTCTTCAAATTGTGCAAGATTTTTTTGGGCGAGGGGGAAATCCAGCAATTTTAATAGATGAAATTATTCAAAAATATCGTGATTTACTTGTTCTTATTGTGACAAATGAAGCAGACTTTATTGAAGGTACAGAGCAATATAACGAATGGCTCTTGCAAAACAAAACAAGTGTTTCTCAAGATTTTCTTTATAGTGCTATTCATCATCTATTAAAAGCAAAAACTTTAATGCAACGAAGTTTATTAGGACGCATTGTTTTAGAAACTACATTATTAAAAATCGTTCACATTGATTCATTTTTATCTATAAAAGAAATTGAAAAAAATATAAATAGTTTGCAAGAAAAATTAGAAGGACAGACAGGTAGTCGTTCTATGATAAAAGAAAATCCTAGAATGGGAACTATGCAACCCTATTCCTCTACGCCATCTTACTCACCAGATCGATCTTATACTCCAGCACCATCCTATACACCTGTACCCTCTCGTATTTCTACGCAGTCCTCAACTACTGCACCTGTGTCCAAAGTAAGCACTACATCATCTGCACCTGCTTCCAAAGTAAGCACTACATCATCTGCACCTGCTTCCAAAGTAAGCACTACATCATCTGCACCTGCTTCCAAAGTAAGCACTACATCATCAGAACACATTTTACAAACTACTCCCAAAAATTTTTCTAATGTTACTTCTCATGCAACGACAGATCCACCTAGCCAACCTATACATAAGTCAAATATGCCAAAAATGAGCAATCATCCCATTGTTCAAAAAGCAATAGAAATGTTTTCTGCTCATTTAGTCTAATGGATTTATTGTACAACAAAGAGAGGTAATTATATATGAGGACTATATGAAATTGTTTAAACATTGGAAAAAAACAGTCATCTTATTTTGTATTTTTAGCCTGTGGATTTTTATGATGGCACTCTTATTGCAAAGAGAATATTTCCCGTATCGTTCTACAAAAATCCAACAAAATTACAAAGAAACATTGCAAAAATTACAAGAAATCGATGTTGCTAAAGTCGTAAAAATGGATATATTTCATTCTATATTTAAGAATCGCTATAAAATTGGAGAATTAGAAAATTCCATGACTTTACGAGAAGATGGAACATATGATCTATATAATAAATGCAAATTTTCTGTACGAATTCATAAAAGTTCTATTTGGAAACAACTAGCAGATATGTTCAATGTTTTTGATATAGAAGGAAAGCAAAAATTAGATATTGAACTATCCACAGAACTTCATATTGGCATGGATTATCAAATCAAAGAAATTTATTTTTACCTGCAATCAAACATCTTCAACATTACCTGTACTGGCACTACAGATGGAAATAAAATTAACTTACATCTTGAAAAAGACAAAGAAAAAACTCAATATTCCTTTGTTTTACCTCCTGGTGCTATGTTAAATAATATGATCGGTGGAATCCAAGAAAATTATCCTACATTATCTGTAGGAAAACAAATTGAAGCACAATGGTTTGATCCTATTAGCCAAAAAGTTTCAAAAACGATTTCTACTGTAAAAACAAAAATTGACTTTGAATGGAATAACAAAAAAGTACCTGTTTATATTATACATACAGATACAGGTAGATTCAAAACAACTGCTTGGGTAAATGAAGCTGGGGAAGTATTGCAATACCAATTCTTTTTATTTTACCTAGTTCGAGTTCCTGATCAAATTACAAATCTTAACTATACAGAAAATCAACAAATAGATACAGAAAATCAACAAATAGATATCAAGAACAAGCTAAACAAGAAAGAAAACAAGGACAAGCCAAACAAGAAAGAAAACAAGAAAGGGTAAAAATGATTTCTGTTCACAATATTAGCAAAAGTTATGGGAAACAATTGGCAGTAGATGATTTAACATTGACGATTTCCTCAGGTGAATTATTTGCCTTTCTTGGTCCCAATGGTGCTGGCAAAACAACTACCATAAAAATGATGGTAGGATTATTGCAACCCACCCAAGGTCAAATTTTTATCAATGGATATAGTATGGCAAAGGATCATTTACTTGCCAAAAAATGTTTAGCATATGTACCAGATCAACCCTATCTATATGATAAACTTTCTGGAAAAGAAATGTTAGAATTTGTAGGACGCATGTATTCCATTCCAGAAAAAACAATCCAAGAACGTATTCAACAAGTCATTGAAAGATTTGAGCTGCACGATTTTATCAATACATTGTGTGAGAATTACTCTCATGGAATGAAACAGCGTCTCGTATTTGCTTGTGCTTTACTGCATATGCCTACAGTTTGGATTATTGATGAACCTATGGTTGGACTAGACCCTAAAAGCGTTCGTATTGTTAAAAATATGTTGCGAGAAGAAGTAGGCAAAGGGGCATCTATTTTCATGTCAACCCATAGCTTAGAAGTTGCAGAAGAAACAGCAGATAGAATTGGCATTATCCATTTAGGAAAACTCATTGCTTTAGGAACTTTACAAGAATTACGTGATAAGCTGGAAGGAAAGAAAAAATTAGAAGATATATTCTTAGAACTAACACTCAGCTAAAAGGAGAATATCATGAAATATTGGGGAATTGTACTTTGCATTATTTTAACAAGTTGCATTACAACAAATCAAAAATTTGATACAATACGTGTAACATTGCAAGAAATTTCATCGGAAAATAAAACTATATCTATGAGTGATACTACTGTCCCACAAGACATACCTAACACTTCTATAGTATCTGTTATACAACAATCAATACTAACACCCACATCAACACCAACAATGACACCAACGCCTACATCGACACCAACGTCAATATCAACACCAACAATGACACCAACACCTGAAGTTTCTTCGTTGCCAACATCTTTGGATTCTAACCCAGCTATATCGACTACACCTTCTACAATAGAAAAACCTATTGTAAAAACAACACCCCAAGCTTCTACTGAAGTTATAGCAAAACCTCAATTAATAGACAAATTACCAGAAAAAATTGACTCTCCCATGGAATTAAAAGCAGGAAACTATGTTGTAGACTACAACATAAACATTACAGAAAAAGGAAGCCTTAAAATACAACCCAATACAAAAATTGAATTCAATACAGCTGGTATTTTTTGTAAAGGAAAAATAATCGCACAAGGAACTAAAACATCTCCTATTAAATTCTACAGTTCTTATGCATGGGATAATATTACAGTTACAGGTGAAGATGCATACGGAGAGTTTCAATATTGTTCTTTTTCCGAAGGATTAGGAATAGAAGTTAGCATCACTTTCAATGGAAAATGTAACTTTAAAACAACAAATACAATAATTGGAGGTGGTCTTCTTTTAGCAAATCAAGCAAAAGGAATTGTAAAACATTGTCAATTTGAAAATAATGACAATTTAGGTGCCCTTGCTTTGGTAGGTGTGCAAGATGTTATCATTTCAGATACACATTTCAACAAAAACCTAGAATATGCAATATATATCGTAGAAAGTACAGGTAATATAGAACAAGTAGAAATACAAGAACACTCTAAAATAGGAATTTCTTGTAGAAAAAACACAGAAATGACCATTTGCAAAAGCACATGGCAAAGAAATAACATTGCAATAGAAATACTAGACAATTCTAAAATTGATTTATTAGACAATTATTTCCATAACAATGAAGTAGGCTGTGAATTCTTCAACAAAAGCCAAGGAAATGTAAAAAATAATCAATTCACAGAACATAAAAAAATTTGCATAGCTATCTATGATACATCTACACCAAACATCCATACTAACACATTCAAGAACAATCAAGACATAATCCTCATTCAAAATTATAGCAACCCCATAATTACAAATAATACGATCGATAACTGCAGATATGCCTTTATCATTATGAATGAAAAAATTGCAGAATCCCTTAAAAATAACGAAATCCAAAATTGCCAATACCAATATAAAATAATAAAAAAATAATTCTACTTATTTTTAGTGTCTTACAATGTAATCTAAACATATTTTCATTGTCTATACTTTATTTTTTTATTGTCTTACATTCAAATTATAAGATCTCACAAAGGAAAATTTTTCATACATGATCGTTCAACAATTTTTTTACTTATATAAACAAATAGATATAGTCGATACAGATTCTATTCCTATTTCTCATCATGCTCCGTGTACAACATGGCAACCAATGCTAGTTCGTAAAGAAAAAGAAACATGGCAAATTATATCTCGTTCAGCACATTGGTTTAATTCTAACAAAGAAAAAATTCCTGCATTAGAAATTCAATGCACAGAACAAGAAGCATTTGACATCTATCTACAAGATAATAAACAACATGGTTTTTCTATGATTGAAAAGGCAAAAATTATCGAACGACTACATAAAAAATATCAACATCCATTGCAAAAAATTAGTCAACAATATTCTCATATTCTAGACTTGCCTTTAGGAATTCGAATTTTATCAGATCATCTTCGACTCTTACAATTTAACCAAGAATATAGCGAAAAAGTAAATCAACTGTCCTTAAAAAATGCACTATTATTGCTAGATTTTAAACAAGAAGAACAAGAATGCCTTTTCCAATTATTAACAAACATGAAATGGAATCCCAATAAACAAAAAGAAATATTAACAATCCTTTGGGAATGTACAAGAAAGCAAAAAACATCTGTTCCAAAATATTTATCAAACCCAGAAATTCAAAAAATTTTGGAACAGGAAAATACAGAAGAAACATTTAGAACATTTTTAAAACAACAAAAAAATCCTATTTACTACGAAATGCAAAAACAAATAGAAAATATTCTTCAATCACAAAAATTCAAACATCCTATCAAAATTGAACCTACAATAGCTTTTGAAAAAAAAGACTATCAAATTACATTTACTATACAAAACATACAAGATATAGACAACGTCATTGAAACATTCCAAAATTTACAACAACAAGATACCTTTACAAAACTTTTTCACATATCTTCCTAACATTTTTTTTTATTCTGTGATCTGCTCTGGGGAGTGGAAAATTTGCTCAGGGGAGAAAAGTTATCATAAGGAAGCAAACTTGCTCGGGGCAAAACGCGTACGTGCGATTTTGCTCTGGGAAAAGTAAAATCGCTCTGAGCAAAATTGCTCCAAGGTGGGGAAGAAAAGTTATTAATGTGTAAATGAATACGAAAACGCATAGAATTACGTAGAATGCGTTAATAGAAATGAAAATGCATATAATTACATAGAATGCGT
The DNA here is from genome assembly GCA_017993505.1 of Planctomycetota bacterium. GTDB lineage: Bacteria > Planctomycetota > Uabimicrobiia > Uabimicrobiales > JABWCH01 > JAGOMP01. Next base: position 430 of record JAGOMP010000016.1, on the reverse strand, counting down.
AAATATATATTAAAACGAGTAAAAATTCGTAGAAATGCATGAATGAATAAGAAAACGCGTAGAAATGCATAAATGTGTGAAAATGTGTAAGGTGAAAATTTACTCTGGGGAGTGGAAAATTTGCTCTGGGGAATTACTCTGGGGAATTACTCTGGGGAGGAGTTTGCTCTGGGGAAAGCAAACTTGCTCTGGGGAGTTTGCTCTGGGGAGGTGATTTGCTCTGGGGAGGTGGAGGCAATTTGCTCTGGGGAGTTAAGTTGCTCGGGGGAGTGTCAGTTGCTCTGGGGAGGCAATGTTGCTCTGGGGAGTGGAAAATTTGCTCTGGGGAATTGCTCTGGGGAGTGGAAAATTTGCTCTGGGGAATTGCTCTGGGGGAGGCAATTTGCTCTGGGGAATTGCTCTGGGGAATTGATCTGGTGAATTGCTCTGG
>JAGOMP010000015.1 GCA_017993505.1 Planctomycetota bacterium | reverse complement strand
GCTCTGGGGAGTCAATGTTGCTCTGGGGAGTTAATTTGCTCTGGGGAGTTATGTTGCTCTGGGGAGTTATGTTGCTCTGGGGAGTGCTAGAATAAAAATTAAAAGTCTAGCACTCTTTTTTTACGAGAAGTTTTTAAGATGTTGTTGTTTTTGTTTTTACTATTTTTTTACTATTTTTTAGTTATATTTGATTTTATAGTTTCTTTTTATTATTTGTTTTTGTTTCTTTCATTGTTTTTGTAGTTATTTTTGTTTTTTCGTTGCTGTTTCTTTTTTCTTGGTTATAGCTTTTGCTACTTTTGGTGTTGCTACTTTTTTATTAGTTATTTTTTTGATAGCTACTTTTGGTGTTGCTACTTTTTTTATGGTTCGTTTTGATGTCATAGGACTCGATGCGTAGATTTCTGTTTCAGTTTCATTATTGTCTGTTTTCTTTGTTTTTCTAGTTTTTACTTTTGTTTGTTTATTTTCTTTATCTTCAGTTTCGTTGTTGTCTGTTTTCTTTGTTTTTCTAGTTTTTACTTTTGTGTTGCTATTATCTTTTGTTTCTTTATCTTTTGTTTCGTTATTGTCTGTTTTCTTTGTTTTTCTAGTTTTTGTCTTTTTACTTTCGTTATTGTCTATATCTTTATTATCTATTTCCGTGTTTTCTGTGGTTTGTTTTTTTATTTTTCTAGTTTTTGTCTTTTTGCTTTGTTTTTTGTCCGTGATTTCCGTATTGTCTGTATATTCTAATTCTGTGTTTTCTGTGTGTTCTGTGGTTTCTATATTCTTATTGTCCGTGGTTTTCGTGGTCTCATCATCTTCCGTGGTCTCCGTATTTTCATCATTTTCTGTCTCCGTGGTTTCTTCATCTTCTGTCTCCGTGGTTTCTGTATTCTTATTGTCTGTTGTTTCTGTGGTTAGGAGTTGTTGGTACATTTGCATGAGGTCAGAGACGATTTCTGCTTCGTTGTCAAGATCCCAGTTTTTATTGTAGATTTTTGCAACTTCTTTGTCTAGTTTTTGATGGGCTTTGCGTAGAGCAGGCGGCATAGTTAAAGGGTCATATAGTGTAGCTAAACTAGAATCAGGATATTTTGCACGTACATCTAAAATATTTTGTCCCAGTTCATTAAGTTTTTGTTTTTGTGTTTCTGTAAGTTCAGGAAATGGAAAGTTATTGTAAACAACAGAAGCAGAATAACGATAAACAATTCCAAATCGTCCTGCAACGACTCGCATCCAGGCATTGTGAACTTTTGAATTTAAGATGGCAAAAATATATAAAGGACAATCTGGAATACAAAAAAGTAAATCTGTTGCAATGGTTGTATGTGGTAAAAAATCCATAGGAATATATTCTCTTTTATCAGAGGACACTTTTGGAATGGCGAGGTAATTTGTTGTTGGTTGACGAATCATCTGAAATAATGATGGCGAAAGTGCACTTTTTTGAGTACCTTTACTTTTACTTTGTAACCGTAACTTTTTAACTTTTTGAATTCTTTCTTGAACGAATTTCATAGAATGAATTTCTTGTGGTGTGGCATCCACTAACCATAAAACATATCGATCTTTATTTTTAATAAATTCTTCTGCCCCCATTAGTTTTCGAATATATTTTTTTGCTTTTGGTTCTTTTTTTATAAATTCTTCATATTCTTTTTCTTCAATGATCAAATATCCACCATCTGTAGGCTGACTACCTTTCATCATTCTAGGTACATCACAAAGAGATGTACTCTGACTTTTTATTATGATATTGGGTGCGTCTACTAAATAAGGGTTAATATTATTTGCATTTTTTTTAGTAATGATAGTTTCATATTTTTTTTGTGTCTTTTTATTGTCTAAAGAGTTATCTATAGGTTTTTGTGTGTATGTATAAATAATTTTGTCTTTATTATTTTTTGTTTGTGAAAATCCAATGATCACACAATACACAAATGCTTTTTTTGTTCGTTCTTGTTTTTGTTTTTTGGGTTGTTGTTTTCCTTGTTTTTGTGCACCTTGTTTTCTAGTTGTTACTAATTCTAATTGTCTCTCCCTATATGCAATTGTTTCTTCTGATTCTTGATTCCATAAAAAAGTTCTATGGCAAAAATCAATGTGTAGATTATATTTTTCTATCATGTCAGTCCATAGAGCCCCAACTTGTTCGCCTTGTGTAATAGAATCTGTAGATACAAAGGCAACTTGAATGTCTGTATTTTGGATATATTCTGCTGCTTTGTAATACCAACACGCTACATAATCTAATCTTTTATTTGTAGTGAATAGAGATTGGTCTTGTTTTTGTTGCTTTGTCATCAAAGCACTGCCTAAGAATGGAGGATTTCCAATGATGTAATGTAATTTGTCTTTTGGAATGATATCTTGCCAATCAATTTGCAAGGCGTTTTCTTCATGGATGTACGCATTTGTTTTTAAAGGAAAGAATGTAATCTTTCGTTCCATGATAGATTCTGTTTTTTGCATCATTTGAAGTTCTGCAATCCATAATGCAGTTTTTGCTACAGTGACTGCAAAATCATTGATTTCAATTCCATGGAAATTTTCAATTTCTACTTTGATTTTTAGATTAGGCGTTGTTTGATTTGTTTCTTTGTCAATGCAGTGGATAGATTCTAAGATGAGATTTTCTAATTTTCGTAAGGAAATATACGTTTGTGTGAGAAAATTACCAGAACCACACGCAGGATCTAAGAATGTGAGAGAAGCAATCTTTGTTTGTAAGTTAAGTAAGGCTTGTTTTTTTTCTTGCAAGATGATTTGTTTTTTAATATTTCGAAATTCATCTTTTAAATCATCTAAAAATAAAGGATCAATGACTTTATGGATATTTTCAATGCTAGTATAATGCATTCCATCTTTTCCACGAGTTTCTGGGTTTAAAGTATTTTCAAACACAGAACCAAACACAGTGGGACTGATTTCTGACCAATCAAAATTTTTTGTAGCTTCTTCTACTAATAGATGGTACACAGCATGCGAACATCTTGGGATGGTAATATTTTCATCTTGAAAAAGTCCACCATTAATATAAGGAAATGCTGCAATATCATAGTCTAAAAAAGGGTCTCGTTCGTTTTGTTTTTGGTTTAAGACTTTGAACAATAGAATTAAGGTTTCACGTAAACTAATTTCTGAACGAGATTTTAATAAATCTTGAAACATTCCTTTTCTACCAAATAATTCAGAGCTATCAGCATATAGACAAAAGACGATTCGAACACAAAGTATATTTAAGCTAGTTAAAACGTGTTCTGTAATAGGAATGTTCGCAGTTTCGAATTCTTGTTTGAGAAGGTCATACAATTGTGCAACGATTTCTCCAGCTTTTAAGGAAACAGCTGTTTCTTTTTGAATTTGTGTACTATCTGCGTCAATGAGAAAATTAAGTCGATAATATTCTTGTGGTAAGTCTTTTAAATACAGAATTTCAGGCGGTTCTTGTTTATTTTCCATATCATAGATATAAAATTCTTGAAAATTACAAACAATAATCCAACGTGGCATTTCTGAATAGTCTAGCATGTCACTATAATAATGAGCCTGATCAATCGCTGATAAAAGCGTACCATCGCATTGTTTGATTGGTTTTTCTAAATTGACGTGCGAACTTTTTTGTTCAATCAATACTTTAGTTTCAGGAATGTATGCATCAATAAATTTAATCGTTGTATTTTTAGCAGGTTTTTCAAATTGAATGAATTTTTCAGGATGTTTGACGCCAAATACACGATGTAGCAATACTGACCAAAACATTTGACAATTTCCTTTTTCATATCCTTTGTTTTGGTATAATTTTACAAAGTCTATTGCTGCATTTTTTTTGTCTAATTTAGACATAGGAATTAAATCATCTAATTTCATCGTATGCCTACCTTTTCAATCAATACAATCCCGCCTGAGTAAACCCTGCCCTAAATTAAACTACGCCCCAGAGTAAACCACAAAAATTAAAACCATGGAACACACGGAAACCATGGAAAAAGTAAATATTATCCTAGAGAAAATTTTTTCCCCAGAGCAACAATCTAATATAACTAAGTCAAGGAATAAAAACAACTTCCAAATAATAATCTAGTCCATAAAAAAATAATTTTATGTTATTGTATCAAAAATACAATGCAAAAAAAAGATAAAAAAGGAATATATTTTTGTTTTTTTCATGGTTTGCTCCGGGGAAAATTGGTGATAAAAAGACATGAAAAAATAATTTCCATTCTTATATGATTATGCTATACTAGATTATGTTATACTAGATTATGATATACTAGATATACTATAAAAAAGGATAAATGTATGAAATTTGTTATGTTATTATTTTTTATATTGTTAATTCCTAATTATGCTCAACAAAATAAAGAAAAACCTATTCATGTTAGTAAACCGATGTATTATAAAATCCTTTTCAATAATGTACATACAGGTTGGGAATCTGAACAATGCTTTACATACAAAACAAAAAAAGTATATATATTCAAAAATCATGTAAAATTTAAAAGTATTGATAATAATATAAATACAGAATTTGGCTTTGCAAAAATTATAGAAAATAATCAGGGGCAAATTCTTAGGATAGAAAATATAGCTAAAGAAAATCAACAAATTACAAAAGTATCTTGTAAGGTTTCTACGAAAGATCCTCATGATATTCAATACACAATCACTAAAGAAAATAAACCAAAAAAAACACACAAAGTAAAGCTTTCACGCCCTATCACATCGATTTCTCAATATGAGAAAAAAATTCGGAATGTTCGTAATAAAGGTGATATTTTTCAACAATATTCTTTTGATTTTATTACAAAGCAAGAGAATGTTCATATATATACTTTTGAGCAAACAAAGGAACAAGTTATTCAAGGGAAAAAAGAGAAGATTTTGCATTTTGATTATCAAATACAAATAGGAAATCGAACGTTTCTAGGAAAAACACACCTACGAAAAAATGGTGACACGATTTATGAAAAAGTTCAATATTCGCAATTAGCAATAGAACGAATTTTGTCAGACAAAAAAACAGCAATGAGTATTGAAAAACCGACAGATTTTCTTATGCAGAATCTTGTCAAAGCTCCTCGCCCAAAATTTCCTTATGATATACAAAATCATATATTTCCTCCAAAATTACAGTTTACGATGTATGATTCTACAAATGATATTCAAAAATTACAACAAACACCTTTTCAAAAATTAATACAAAAAGAAAATAATCAATATATTTTACAAATTAATATAGATTGTCCTAAAAAATCATTTCCATGGCCTTATAAAGGAAAGGATGCTGAAGTACTCCTATCACTCCAAGCTACGGAACATATAGAAATACAAGCACCAGAAATTCAAAGACTTGCCTATGAAATTTCCAATCATCAAAAACAAGGGAATGACGCTTATATTATGGCAAGCATGATCTGCAATTTCGTTTATCAATATATTGATAATAAAAATTTTAAATCAGGTTTTAATTCTGCGTTACAAACAGCAAGAACACGATCAGGTGATTGTACGGAACATTCTTATTTAGCAACTGCTATGTGTCGTGTACTTGGAATACCTGCACGTCCTATTTATGGTTTAGTATATGCACCTCTTCTAGGAGAACCCAATCAATATGCAATGATCGGGCATCAATGGATAGAAATTTATCTGGATTCTCAATGGTATCCTTTAGATCCATCGCTTACTATTGTTACATCTGGACATATTCAAGTTGGAATTAATTATGGAAATGAAAAAGATATATTGCATATAGGAGAGAATTTAGATATTTTAAAGAATATTACTATTTTAGATGTAAATACTTATGAATAGATGGGATGTACATTAAAATTTGCAAGATTTATGCGTCTAAGAATATTTTCATATATTTTGCGAATATGTAATTTTTGTATATTATTAGATAGTCTCATTTTTATAAAAGATAAAAAATTATGGTCAAAGACATTAAAAAAAATATTGTTTTATATTTGCATCTTACAATGGATTGCAATTTAGCTTGTAAATATTGCTATAGTGGTGAAAAACGAAATGAAATTATGACAAAACAAATTGCATTTCAAGGCATTGATTATTTTTTACCATTTGCAGAAAAGTTGACAGTTCGTTTTATTGGTGGTGAACCATTATTAGAACCAGATTTATTAAAAGCAACTGTTCAATATGCCAATGAACAAGCAAAAAAACAAAGTAAGAAAATAGATTATGTGATTATTACGAACGGAACTTTGTTTACAGAAAACATTGCACAGTTTTGTACACGTAATAAAATTGAGGTTTCACTTAGTTTTGATGGTTCCAAAGAATCACAAGATACAAATAGAGTATATCGTGATGGTCGAAGTTCTTTTATGGATATTGAAAGTAATATCCCACGTTTACTTAAACATAATCCTTATTCACATGTTGTCCGTGTGGTTACGCCTACAAATGTACAGTTTTTGTTTTCTTCTGTTCAATATTTGTTTGAAAAAGGGCTTCGAAATATTACGCTTTCACCAGATTATACGAATAAAAATTTAGCAGATTTTTTACCACAAATTAAAGAACAATATCAAAAGATCGCTGACTTATACATTGAGTATAAAAAACAACATAAATGGGCATTTATTAATATATTAGAACCAACGCAAGCTTTATATCAAGATGCACAACAATGTAAACTTGGCACTGAAAATTTTTCATTGAGTCCAGATGGAACGATCTATCCATGTTGTAATTTTGTAGATCAAAAAATTTATCCGTTAGGTAATGTGCAAACAGGGATAGATTCTACATTGAATAATATATTTTTAGAAAAATTAGCACAATTAGATAAAGAATTGGAACAAAATCATCAAAATTGTCCGAGTTCTTCTCGATGTCGACGTAGATGTGGATGCACAAATTTAGTAACAACAGGGAAAATGGAAGAAGTCGCTCATATTCTTTGTGAATATGGAAAATTAGAAGATGAAATCAAAGAATATGTAAATACAATCCTTTCAAATAGTACAACAAAGGTATAATATGGCAAAAGAATATAAAAGCATAACTATCGAAGAAGTTAAACAAGATCTTCAAGAGGGGAAAATGATTCAAGACGCACACATTGATCGTTGGACTATGTGTAAAATGGATGTGCCTTATAAAATTGTATTAGATAATTGTCGAATTGATCATTTAGATTTTAATGCATCTAATTTTTTAGAAGAAGTTGACTTACGAAGGTGTAAAATCAAGAATTTTATTTTAAGTGATGCCACTTTTCAAAAAAAAATCAATCTAAAACAAACTATTGTTACAAAAGGGCGTATCCAACGAGCTATATTTCAAGATGATTTTTATTGGACAAATGGTCAGATATATTTCACTTCATTTTTTCAAACAACGTTCCAAAAGAAAACAGATTTTAGTAGATCTAAATTTATAGGAGATGCTACATTTAATGAATGTATTTTCCAAGAAGATGCTACATTTAATCATGCAATATTTGATGAAAATTTTTGTTGTAAAAAAACGAAATGGCATGGAAAAGCAGATTTGAGAAATATTTCTGTAAATAAAGATGTTGAATTTCAAGAGGCTCATTTCCATGATGAATTGTTATTGAACAGTGCAACGATTCAATTAGGAATCGATTTTTATCAAACACAATTAGATGGTCTCACTATTTTTAACAACGCAGGGATTCAACGTACTTTAAACCTCTTAGGAGTACAAGTTAGTGAAAAACAAGGCTTTCAATTTGGGAATTGTGTAGCAAAACGTATTATTTTGGACAAAGACACAGTCGATGGACATATCCATCCAGAGCAATATAAGCAATATGGAAAAGCAACAAAAGAATATGCTTTTTTACGAACTGTTTTTCAAAATAATAATAATTTTGAAGAAGAAGATTGGGCATATTATCAATTTAAACGAATGGAACGAAAATCAAAAAAAGATCATTGTCTACCCCATCGTATGTTGAAACGATTGGTAGAATACTTTTTTTTAGATTTAGGTTGTGGTTATGGAACAAAACCGTTTCGTACATTAGGTGTATGTTTTCTCATTATTCTTGCTTTTGCTACTTTGTATTTCACTTGCTACACTCACAATATGCAAATAGATAGAAATTATGGATTTACAAATCCTACTCTTGTTCAAATTACTTATGCTTTTGATTTAAGTTTGACTGCTTTTAGTGGTGGTTATAGTGATATAATGGAAAAAGGTTCTATTCGTCTTTTTGCTATGATGGAATATTTACTGGGCATTGTCTTTATGGGTCTTTTCATTGTAGCTTTTAGTAGAAAAGTCATTCGGTAGTTTTGCAAAAATATATTTTTATATTTAGAGAATATGTTGATATCATATAGGTTACATGCTATTGTTTGAATATTTCTCTGAATATTTTCATTGCTTTTTTATTTGCGTATAGTATAATTTTTAAAAAATTCTATTCCTTTTTATTACTTTTACTTAATTAAAGTTGGCAAACTATGGCTAGGCGCGAAGATTATTTATTAAGTCGATTGTTGCTGACAGATGGAACTGTTACTTTCGAGCAACTTTCTAAAGTTTTAATGCAGTGGGGAGAAGACTCTCCTCTATCTTTATTGCAAATTGTACAGGATGAAAAACTTATTTCTGAAGAAGAAGGTCGTTGGTTGATGACAAGTATTTCTAAGTTATGTGAGCAGGAAGAATCGAGTTCACTTGCATCCCTAGATTCAATATTATGCCAATTGATCATCAAACAAAATCTTATTTCAGCTGAAACAGTGAATGAGTACCAACGTCGCATTTCAGAACGAGGATTACGATCTTCTGTGTCTGAAGCTCTTTTACGTGATGGTTTAATACAACCTGAAACGTTTAGTAATTTGCGCCGTATTTCAGAACGCATTTTTTATCGTCGAAAAATATGGGCTTTAGTGCGTGGAAAAGAACGCTTAGCTGGTATTTTCTATTCACCTGGACGTGATTATGATATAACTCAAGTTCAAGAAGCCTCCACCATGACTAGCAAAGATCTAACAGGACTTCAAAAGCTAGTGCATGATACAAAAGGATTGGTAGCAACACAGAATTTTACAAAACCAGCACGACGCCGTGGTAAAGAATTGCCCCCTATTTTTGGACATTATGAAATTATCGAAGAAATTGCTAGTGGTGGAATGGGAACGGTGTATAAAGCTCGCCATGAAGATTCAGAAGGCATTGTCGCATTAAAGGTGTTGCATGATGAAGAAAGTAGTGTAGAAAAAGTGCAACGTTTTAAACGCGAGGCAGAAGCTACTAAAAAATTGAAACATCCTAATATTGTAGGGATTTATGATATTGGTGTTGTAGATGGACGCCATTATTTTACTATGGATTATATTGATGGTGTGCCTCTCAATGTGTTAATCAAAGAAGCTAAAATAGAATTGGAAGATTGTCTCAATATCATACAAGGAATTGCACGAGCTTTACATTATGCTCATGGAAAAGGAGTTATCCACCGAGATATTAAACCTGCTAATGTTATTATTGACTTAGAAGGACGTCCTCAAATTATGGATTTTGGACTTGCTAAAGTCTTAGATACGAAAGAAAAATTAACACGCAGTGATACTATTATTGGAACGCCTTTTTATATGGCACCTGAACAAACTCGAGGTGAAAATTCTAAAATTGGGCCTCAAACTGATATATGGGCAATGGGTGTGATTCTGTATGAGATGATTACAAAGAAAATGCCTTTTATGGGGCGAGCTCAGATGGAATTATACCATAAAATTAATCATGTCGAACCTACAGAACCAAGAAAATTAATTCCAACATTACCTATCGAAGTTGAGTATATTATAAAAACTGCTATGGAGAAAGACATTATAGATCGTTATAAAACAGCAGAAGACATAGCAGATGATATTGAAAAATATTTAGACGGTAAACCTATTCAAATGAAGAAATGTCCTAAATGGATACGTCCTGTTAAGAAGTGGTTTCGTAGCAATAAGTATATTATACTTGTTAGTATCCTTGCAATTATTTTAGGCTTAATTGTTGCAAGCATTCTAACAAATACTTTTCAACCATAACAAGTTCATTGTGACTTGTTTAATAAGGAGATGAAAATGAACTCGTTATCAAAACAGAGTCCTATTTCGTCACCTTCTGAAAATTATCCTTCTAGAATTCCATGTTCTCCTTTTTTGCATACATTAAAAAAAGGAGAAGTTTTGAATGATACATTTCAAATTCTAGAAAAAATCGCAGAAGGAGGTATGGGGGCAGTATATCTTGCTTTTGACAAAAAATTGCAACGAAAAGTTGCAGTCAAAACTATGAATACTGCCCAGACATGTCCTAATTATCAAGGATTTTTAAGATTTCAATCAGAAGCGAGAATTTGTGCACAATTAAATCATCCCAATATTATTAAAATTTATGAAGTAGGTTTACATCGTGACATTCCATATTTTGTGATGGAATATATACGTGGTAAAAAAATTACTCAATATATACAAATTAAGAAACGATTTGATTGGCATCTTCATGTTACTTTGATAAAAAAAATTGCACAAGGTCTTGCACATATGCATTCTCATAATGTATTGCATCGTGATGTTAAGCCTTCTAATATTTTAGTGAGACAAAATGGAGAACCTGTTCTTATTGATTTTGGCATTGCAAAAGACTTAGAAAACGATATAGTACAAACACAAACAGAAAATATTTCTGGCACAATACGATATATGTCGTTAGAGCAAATGCGTGGGAAAAAAGATCAAGTAGATGCAAGAACAGATATTTATAGTCTTGGTATTGTATTATATGAACTGTTGACACAACGTCCTGCTTATCAGGGAACATTAGGAAATATTATTTCTCAAATGTTGTATCACAATTTGACAAGTCCTCATCAGTATAATTCTCATATTCCTAAGCAGATTAGTGATATTACCATGAAAGCCATACAAGTGGATAAAGATAAAAGATATGCGTCTATGAATGAATTTATCGAAGATTTAGAATCTTTTCTTAAGAATACACCACCTTTACAAAAAAGTACAAAAAAGATTACTTTATCTGAGTTTTATTCTACTATCATGCAACAACGCAATCTTCTTAGTCCTAAAAAGTATGTTTTTCCAACACGAAAAATAGTAGCGTCTATACTTTTTGTTGTTTGTACTCTTTGTGCTTTTTTAGTACATTTGCAAATCCAAAATAAGCAAAGTATCAATGTTCTAACAGAAAGTACTATACCAAGTATAGAAACAAATGCAACGTTTAGTTCAGATACAGAAGAGTGGAATATTCCTTTTGATGACTATATAATATTTTCACAACAAAGCACTTTACCTGAATATAACCCGAATGGTCTTCATTTATTTGAAAAAATAAAAAATAAGAAGGAAAAAATAACATATTCAGAACAAAATGAAATTTATGACGAAAATAATAAGGAACAAGAAAATTATAATGTTCCTTCTCCCTCAATATGGACGCCTACACAGAAACCTACACAAAAAATACAAAAACAATCTATACCATTCCATGAACTGAAAATTAATTCTACACCATCATATATAAAAACTGATTCTACGCCATCATATACTGAACAAAACAAACAACAGACTTCATCTACTCATTTCACAAAATCTATTACACCAGTATTGCCTCAAGAAATATCTTCCTCTTCCCCTAAAACTTTTACAATCATATCAAAAACTAAAAAATCAAGTACTCCTGTAGAAAAAAAATCTTTGGAAGACAATAAACAACTAGATAATAATTCCAACGAAGAAATGGAGAATAATTCTAACGAAGAAATGGAGAATAATTCCAACGAAGAAATGGAAAATAATTCCAACGAAGAACCAAACAATATTGATATGGATACAATTTTGGCAAAAATTGTATCTACCAATGAATTTATTCAACAAGTATTACCAAATTCTCATTACTCTCCATCATTGTATCATTTTTTACATCTCCAAACGTCGCTTCAGTTTGTATTAATTATACCAAATGAAGGAACTCTCGCTCCGTTTTTAGTTTCTCATTTTGAATGTACTAGGAAAATTTGGCAACAGGTTATGGAAACAACTCCATGGACTTTTCAAAATGGTAACATTGATCATTCTATTGATAATAAAATGATTCCAGCAACTGGAATGACTTTTCAAGATTGCCAAGAATTTTGTGAAAAAACTAAACTAGCTATTCCTACTGTTCAACAATGGGAATATATAGCTTCTTTGCATGAAATAAATAGAATTTATCAAACAACTCCTGAACAACTTTTCTATTATTGTTGGAGTAGAGAAAATGCATTGTACCATGACATACCATCTCCTATTTTCGTGCCTGAAAAACAAAGTAATCTACTAGGTGTATTTGATACATTAGGAAATGTTCAAGAATGGTGCGTGACTTCTGATGGAAAATCCATATATAAAGGTGGAAGTTTTTTACAAACATTAGATAAATGTATAGAATCGCAGTATAATCAAAGTATAGTTAATCCCAACATAAGGGCGATAGATTTAGGATTTCGACCTGTATTTTTAATCCCCATGGATTAATATACTATAAAAAGAGTGAGTTTAATTTGACTCACTCTTTTTTTATTATTGATATTTTAATTTGCCTCATTCTTTTTTTATTATTGATATTTTAATTTGCCTCATTCTTTTTTATTATTCTTGAATATTGTAACAAAACCGAACTCCTATTTCATAGCTACTATAATTAGCAGATTTATAATGTCGATAGGAAGAACGATTTTCTTCTGGAGCTTGTGTAAAGCTTCCACCACGAACAACTTTTCTTGCATTTTGCATCAACACATCTTTATAAGGTGCTATAGAATTTTCTTCCCAATAGTGATCGTGGTAATCATCTTCACACCATTCATATACATTTCCAATCATATCATATAGCCCAAAAGAATTGGGTAGTTTTGTTTGTACAAGATGACTATAAATTTGATCTTTATCAACAGTATTTGTTTTTATCCATGCATATTCTTTTAAGGATGTTATTTCATTTCCATGATAATAATCTGTTACACTATTTGCACGACAAGCATATTCCCATTGTACTTCGGTAGGAAGTTGCAATTTTGTTTTTTTACAAAATTCTTTACATTCATTCCATGTTAGCCAAACTGCAGGACAATTGTCATGCTCTTGGTATGTGTCACTGAGTTGGTCTTCAGTATATGTTGTTGCATTTCTTAAATTATATTCTCGAATAAAGTATTTCTTTTTTTGTTTTAATAAAGTTCCTTTCCATGGCTCAGATTCCATTATTCTTTTCCATTGTCCTTGTGTGCATTCATGTTTAGCCATGAGAAAAGAAGGAACGAAAATCGTTCGAACTGGCTTTTCATCGTAATTTCCAGTTTTACTACCCATAATAAAGGATTGACTAGGAAGTAAATGAAATATCATTTTTGTTGTATCATGAATATATTCTTGGATAGAATTGGAATGTTTTCCACAAGTATATGTGCTTGTTTTCAGATATGTAAATCCTTGTTGGTGCAATTTTTGTTGTAAGGGAGTTAAATTATCTAAAAGAACTGTATGAGGAGACGGAGAATTGTTTGTTTTCTCTGGGTTAAGATGTTTTTTTTTAGAATTGAATGAGGTAAGCAATTTTTTTTGTTTTTGTAATGGTGATTTAGGAAGAACTTCTTTTTGTGTAGCAGTGTTTTTTTCAGAAGCTATGTTTTTTTCAGAAGCTATGGAAGTTGTGTTCCATTTAAAAAATAGCAATATAAATAATAAGAAAAAAATACAGATAGAAAGATAAATATTTCTTTTTTTCCTTTTCTGTTTGTTTCTTACATGCATACGAGAGAGGCTGGAAGGAATTATCATAGGCTCGGTTGCTACATCACATTGTTTTTCAATATGATTTTGTAAATCTTGAACTATTTGATGATCATTTGAAGATCGATATTTTTTATTCCTATTCGAGAGGCTTGGAGGAATTGTAAGGGGCATAGTTACGGTATTGCATTGTTGGTCAATATAATGTTGTAAATCTTGAGCCATTTGATTGGCGTTTGAATATCGATTTTCTTTATTAGGTTGAATGGCTTTTAAAATAATATTTTCTATTTCTTTTGGAATGTTATTGTTGATTTGACAAGGTGTTGGAATATTCCCTAGCATTTTATTTTGGTAATTTGTTAGAAAATCACCTCCATAGGGCATATATTTTGTAATCAATTCATAAAAGACAAGGCCTAAGCTGTAAATATCGCTTCTTTCATCTATTTTGCCTTGCTTGCCATTCAGTTGTTCTAGAGACATGTAAGGGAGAGTACCAATCGCTTCATCAGTTTTTGTGACATTATCATTTATTTTTTGGTCAATTGCAATTCCAAAATCAATTAAAATAGGAATACCTTGTGGTGTTACAAGAATATTGTCTGGTGTAATGTCTCGATGTAGCAATTTATATTGATGCATATAGTAAAGACCTTGTGCAATTTGTTGAATAAGTCTAGAAATAAGCAACCAATTTTCTGAATCTTTTTCAACATAGTCTGAAATAGATTCGCCTTGAATGTATTCCATAATTAAATAAGGATGTAAGTTATATGTTCCTGTGGCATAAATTTTTACAATATTAGGATGATTGAGACGACCACTAATTTTTATTTCTCGTTGGAAACGTTGCATATTGATTTTGTAATTATCGTTAAGCAACAACATTTTAATAGCAACTGTTCTTTTTAAATGTAAGTCCCAACCTTTATATATAATTCCCATACCACCTTGGGAAATTTTTGATTGAATTATATAGTGTTGGTTTATAATCTCACCTATTTGTATAGGTATACATGGAATATCTTTCTTATGCATAACTGTCCTTTATTATTGATAACCCTATTTTACCTATCATAAAAGTTGAGGTCATGGATAAGATAGGTATTTAATTTTATAGATTTCTTTTTACAGTCTCTTATTTTTTTTGATTTTTCTTTGTTTTTTTGTTATTATATAAGTTGAACATAAACATTCTAAATTGTAGTTTTTAGATGTCAAGATTATTTATGAATGAGAATATATAGAAATCTGTGTTTTTATAGTCTAAAATATATTGAGTACATATTTTACAAAATCTACAGAAAAAGAAGTTTTAAAAAGATTTTATACAAA
Source organism: Planctomycetota bacterium (assembly GCA_017993505.1). GTDB lineage: Bacteria > Planctomycetota > Uabimicrobiia > Uabimicrobiales > JABWCH01 > JAGOMP01. The sequence goes on along the minus strand of JAGOMP010000015.1, from coordinate 37,397 downwards.
AAATTTGATCGATAGTTTTATATGAAAAAGTCTTTTTCTGAAGAAATATCAATAAAGAAAATCGCTAAAATATTTTTTCTACTTTTATTGCAGTTCCATGGCAAGGGATATTTTTTTGTTAAGATCATGTTAAGGATGAAGGATGAAAAAATAGTATACATTTAGTCTTTTCATAAGATTATTTGTTGTATTTTCTATTATTTATTTTGTTTTGAAATGTACCTTTAGAAATAAAAATATAATTATCAAAATAAAATTTTATGACTATTATATAATTATTAAAATAAAATTTTATGACTATTATATAATTATCAAAATAAAATTTTATTACTATTATAATAAAATTGAAATTTGTTTTAAGGACATTGTAATGGAAATTGGAAATTATAAAGTCAGAACAGGTCTAGCAGAAGCATTAAAAGGTGGCGTTATTATGGATGTCGTTAATGCAGACCAAGCAAAAATTGCAGAAGATGCTGGTGCTATTGCAGTAATGGCATTAGAAAGAGTGCCAGCAGACATTCGTCGCGAGGGTGGCGTCGCTAGAATGGCTGATGTAAGCAAAATTTTAGAAATTAAAGATGCGGTAAAAATTCCTGTGATGGCAAAAGTACGCATTGGACATTTTGTAGAAGCACAAATCTTGGAACATATAGGTGTTGATTTTATTGATGAAAGTGAAGTTTTAACACCAGCAGATGACAAATATCACGTAGATAAACATGCTTTTAAAGTTCCCTTTGTTTGTGGTGCACGAGATTTAGGTGAAGCATTGCGCCGCATTGGAGAAGGTGCTGCTTTGATTCGAACAAAAGGGGAAGCTGGTTCTGGAAACATTGTAGAAGCTGTCCGTCATATCCGTATGGTCACATCCTCTATTAAAAAACTTACATTAGCATCTCCAGAAGAATTAATGACTATATCCAAAGAGTTAGGTGCACCTTATGCACTTGTTAAATGGGTTTCTGAAAATGGAAAATTACCAGTACCCAATTTTGCAGCTGGCGGAGTTGCCATTCCAGCAGATGCAGCTTTAATGATGCAACTAGGTGCAGAAGCTGTATTTGTTGGCTCAGGAGTTTTTAAATCAGACGATCCAGCAAAACGAGCTGCTGCCATTGTCAAAGCTACTGCCCATTACAATGACCCTGAAATTTTAATGCAAGTTAGTACTGGTTTAGCCGAACCTATGAAAGGTATAGAAATGTCTAAGTTACCAGAATCTGAGCGATTACAAAATCGAGGCTGGTAAAAATAGTCTGACGTAGCTTTGGAAGTTTTCAAAAAATGATGGATAAGAATTCCATGGACAAGGTCTTAGGGTTACCAACTGCTTTAAATAATCTATATAATTCTATAAAATAATATAATATTTTATAGAATTATATGGAAATATCAAAGCTGATTTAACACTAAAAGATAGAGTGTATATTTGTAATGAATGTGGTTTAAAAATAGACAGAGATTACAATGCAAGTTTGAATTTACTAACAGAATTAAAAAAACAAATAGGCAAAGTTCTTGCCGAATTTACGTCTGCGGACTTGACGGCAATGCAGTCAGATTTAGTAATAAATCAGATTGTAACCAGCAAGGTTGAAACAGAAATACAACAGAAATCTTATTTATAGATTTTTATAGCTATTTATAGGATTTTATAGGTTTGTAGGAACGGATTCTTATCCATCATCTTTTTTTAGAGTGTTTGTGTATATTGTATTCCATTGTCTCATACATGATGTGTTTGATCATTTAGACATACGTAAATTAAATAAAATGGATTTGAGATGTATGGAAGGATGGTTATTTAGAAAATATATTGTGTGCCTGACTCTCGTAAGTATAGATGTTGCATGAAATAGTCAGACACTTTTTAAAGGAGTGGGGAAAAATGTGTTGGAGGATGTTAATTTAGAAAGCGTACAATTTCTGGAGCAAATGTTTGAAGTTTTTGTGCATTGGTGCGTTGGATGATATAAAATTCATCAAAAGGATGTTCGATGATGGCAAGGTCACCTTTTTCAATTTTTTCTGCCTGCATGTCATGCAGTAGAAGGCAGGAAATTTTTTTGTTTTGAGTAACAAAGTAGAATTTTCTGTTACCATGTGTTATGTCGATTTTCCCACGTGTAAGGATGTCTTGGATTCGAGCGTTGTGTTCTTTTTCTTGTAGTTCTTTATTTTTTAATTGAGCAAGTTCTTGGTCTTTTTGTTTTTGTTGGTTTTGTTTTTCTTGGATTTGTTGAATAGTTTGTTGTTGTTTTTGTTTTGTTTTTTCGTGTCCGTTTTTGGAACGTTCCACTCGTTGTTCATGTTCGATTTTTTTGAGTTGTTTTTTATTAATGAGTTTAGCTTTTAGTAGTTCATCTTTGAGTGACATTTTTTTCCCCGTTTTATTTGTACTAGTAGTATATTTTGCTTTGCCTAGGTATTGATGTAGCCAATAGGTTTGATTTGTACGATTGTTGAGTAGCCAGTACAGTGTATTTTGTACTGGCATTTTTGTTGCTACTATAATTTGCTTGGGTATTGATGAGCCAGTAGTTTGTATTTGTACTGGCATTTTTATTGCTAATAGTTTGTATTTGTACTGGCATTTAATAACTAGTACATTTGTTTTTGTGAAATGTTAGTAGCGAATACTTCTTTGTAGTGCGATGTTTTATAACCTTTAGATAATAGAGTAATCTAAAATTTGAATTTCACCTTTTGATGTTCCAAGAAGAATCCATTTTTTGTTGCCAATGATAGAAATAGTACTGATACGATCTTCTATTTCCCAATAGTGTATGAGTTTCCCAGTAAGATTCCATAAGTATATGATGCTGTCACTAGATGCACCTACTAGATATTGGGAATCAGGAGTGAAATGTAGATGAGAAATGGATTTCTGGTTGTAATATAGATGTGTTACAAGCGAATAGTCTGGAAATTGAAAAATATTGATATTGCCTTGTTTGTCTGTAGAAGCTAGATATTGATTATCAGTACTGAGTGCAATGTCAAGAACAGGCGAGATGTGATCATAGAAAACGTGTTGTGTAGTACCAGTTTCTACGTCCCAAATATACATTTCAGGTTCATATGCTATTGAAATAAAGGATTTTCCATCATTGGTTAATTGAATTTTTTGGATAGGGCTATTGTGACCTTGGAGTTCTTGTAAACAGGTATTGTCTTTTGTTTCCCAGATTCGAATTGTTTTGTCAAAACTACCTGAAATAGCTTTAGAACCATCGGGTGTTAAAAGAAAGTGGGTTACCCAGTCACTGTGGGCTTCGATGGTATTAATGACTGTTTGTGTTTTAGTATCCCATATACGAATGGTATGATCACGACTAGTAGAGTAAAAAATCGTTTCAGAAGGATTTAGACATACGTTAGTAATAGGCATATTATGACCTAGGAATGAGTGTTCTTGTATTTTTTTCTTGATGTTCCAGATCTTGATGTTCCAATCATCACTGGCAGTGATGATTTCTGTTTCTGCTTTGTTGATTGTAAAGCAACGAATCCAATCTTCATGACCTTCGAATGTGTGTTGGCATTTTTTTGTTTCTAAGTCCCATAGTCGAAGTGTGTTGTCTTTGCTAGATGTAATGAGTTGTTTTTCATTGTGGATGCTTTGCATTTTGATGATTTCTTTTGTGTGACCTTCTAGAGTATATAATGGGAGGCGTTCAGGGCGAGTGTATGTTTGTGTAGGGGCTTGTGGTTCAGGTATAGCTTCTGGAATAGGGTCTGTTGTCTCAATATGAAAGACTTCTTCGTCCTCAGAATCTAGAATAGTGAAAATTTGCTCATCAATTTCGTTAACTTCTTGATCTTCAAATTCTATAGCAGTCATAGGAAGATTTCTTAATTCATCTTGTAATTTTTCTAAATCTTGTTTTGCTTTTTCTAATGTTGGATCTAAACTTAATGCTTTTTTGTATGCATTGATGGCATCTACAAGGCGGTTCATTCGGTACAAAATAGAACCACGATTTGCATAACGCAATGCTGATGGTTCTAATGTTAAGATAACGTCGTGAAAATATAGGGCTTTGTTCCAATCTTCTGCATTCATTGCATCTTGCCGAGCAACTCGCAATCGTTCCATTTCAGAATCTCTAAGTTTTTGCAAGTCACTTTGAGCACGTTCAAAGTTAGGGTCTAGTTCTAGAGCTTGGCGATATGTAAAAATGGCTTCGTCCACTCGACCCAATGCATAGAGCATAGATCCTTTAGTAACATAACGAGCTGCTGTGGGTTCAATTTGTAGAATTTCTTCATGCACTGCAAGTGCATCTTCCCATTTGTCTTCTTGTACAAATTTTTGTCGTTCTTGACGCAATTCTTCTAACTTTTCTGCAACATCTGCTATGACTTGTGATTCATCTGCTTGTTTTTTTTCAGCTTGTTCTTGTGTTTGTTGTTTTGCACGGAGTTCTGTTTCCATACGTTCTAGATCCATTTGAGCACGCCCCATGTTCGGAGATATTTCTAATGCAATTTTATAGCTTTCAATGGCTTCTTCTAGTTTTTTCAAGCGATATAGCATAGAACCACGGTTAACATATCGCAATGCAGTAGGTTCTAATTCAATGATGAGGTCGTGGTATTCTAATGCTTTGTCCCATTCTTTATTATCTAAGCAAACTTGGCGTTGGGCACGATATTCGTTGATTTTTTCTGTAATTTCTTCCGCAGTGAGATCAGCGGCTGCCTGCCCTGGTTCTATGTCAGATTCCCAATCAATGAGACTTTCTTCTTCTATCATGGCTTCTAGATGTTGAATTTTTTCTGCAATTCCTTCTAGGGTAGGATCCATTTCTAATGCAATTTTATATGCTTCTATAGATTCATTGTAACGACCTAAACGATACAACATTGCACCACGATTAGAATATCGTAATCCATTTGGATCAATGTTTAGGATTTGATCATGAACAGCAAGTGCATCTTCCCAACGTTCGTCTTCAATCAAGTCTTGACGTTGTTTTCTCAATTCTTCCACTTGTGAATCTACAGAACTTTTATCAGTGCTAACAGGTATATCATCAGCTTGATCTGCTGCATTTAAAAGATTTTCTTCTTCTTTTTGCTGTTCTTCTTGTTGGCGACGTAATTTTTGTAAATCGTTTTTAACTTTTTCTAAGCTAGGATCCATAGCCACAGCATTTTCATAACTTTCAATCGCCTCTTCATATCTTCCTAAGCGATAGAAAATGGAACCAAGTGTAGCATATCTTTGGGCGGTAGGTTCTAATTGTACAATTTTTAAATGGTATTGCAGTGCTTCTTCCCAGTCTTCTTTTTCAATTGCCATTTGTCGGCGGTCGCGGTATTCTGCAATTTTTTGTTGCAGTTGCCAATATGGATCGACTTTTTCTGGTGCTTCAACAATGTCAATGCCCATGTCATTGGACATTTGTTCAGCTTGTTGTTTTTCTAGTTGTGCCTCTAAGCGTTCTAAATCAGCCCTAGCTCTTTTGAGAGAAGGTTCCATCTCTAATGCTGTGCGATAACTTTCAATGGCACTTTCCAATCTTCCCAGACGATATAAAATGGATCCTCGGTTAGCATAGCGCAATGCTGAGGGGCTTAATTCAAGAATGCGATCGTGAATTTCTAAGGCTCCCTCCCAATCTTCTTCCGTGAATTTTTTTTGTCGTTCATCACGTAATTTTTTGAGTTCTTTTTCTAGGTTGTCGCTCATATTAACGCCTTTCCCAAATTTAGCTGTATCGGCAACAGCTAGCTAAGAAATTCTAAACTTCATTTACAATATTCGCAAAGAAAGCTTGTTTCTGTTTTCTATTCAGAGGCAAGCAAGAGTATTAAACGTATTCAATTCATTGTATACATTTTAAATGTGTAAATGTATACTATACATTTTTTTTTTATCATTTGCAAATTTTTTTTTCATGTTCTATAAATAATGAATCTATAAATTTTTATTGAGCTTAGACATCATTTTTTATTGACATCATTTTTTATTGACATCATTTTTTTTACATGATATACTTAAATTTTGGTTTTTCTTTTTAGAGAGGTGCGTATGCCGACAGATTCTGCAATAACATACGATGATATTGGTTTATTTTATAAAAAATTTGTAGAAAATTTACAAAAACGAATCATCGGGTTAGAAAATATTATTGAACATATTGTCATCAGTATTTTATGTGGCAATCATTCTCTTTTAATTGGTGTTCCTGGGCTAGGGAAAACATATTTAATTAGTTCTTTAGCGGAATTATTGGCATTGAAATTTTCACGTATACAATTTACGCCTGATTTAATGCCATCTGATATTATAGGCACGGAAATTTTATCATCCCTAGAAGAAAATCGCAATTTTAATTTTTTAAAAGGTCCTATTTTTGCGAATATTATTTTAGCAGATGAAATTAATCGAACGCCACCAAAAACGCAATCTGCTTTATTAGAAGCTATGGAAGAACACAGTGTTAGTTCTTTTGGTCAACATTTTAAAATAGAGTTGCCCTTTTTTGTTCTAGCTACACAAAATCCAATTGAACAAGAAGGAACATATCCCTTGCCCCTGTCGCAATTAGATCGATTTATGTTTCAATTAAACATTGATTATCCCTCTATCCAAGTAGAAAGAAAAATCATGCGACAGACTATTTGTAACAACCAACATCATTATTCTCCCATTTTAACAAAAATAACCCTTCTTCATTTTATGGACTTAGTGAGAAAAACAAAAGCTCATAATAATGTCATACAATACGCTGTTGAACTTTGTCGAAAAACACGTCCCCAAGAATCAGAAGCACTACTTTTTATTAAAGAAAATGTATCGTGGGGGGTAGGACCACGTGCTACACAGTGTTTAATTTTAGGAGCAAAAGCACGTGCTTTATTACTTGGAAGAGATACACCACAAATTTCTGATATTCAAGCAATTAGTCATGCTGTTCTGCGTCATCGAATTTTATTAAGCTACCAAGCTATTGCAGAAGGTATCAGTGTAGATCATGTGATTGATAAATTACTAAAGTTATAATGTAAAACATGTTTTTGAACAATGCAGTGCATGATTTAGAATACAGTTCATTGTTGAAAAAGTAGAGTGTCTTGTATAACTAAGAGTAGCCGAAAATTTATATTTCATTATTGAAAAGTAGAGTGTCTTGTATAACTAAGAGTAGCTGAAAATTTGTATTTTAAGTAATAAGTATATAAAAAATACAATGATTTAGAATAAAATTCCCATTTTTTCAATTTTTATAGAATATTTTTTTAGGGGGTTTCATATGGTAAAAAAAATGCTGACAATATTCTTTATGTTTATTTTGAGCATAACATTACATGCCCAAGAAGTCGCACCGTTTGACCTTGCTAAGAATGTGTCTGGAGATACTTTGATTTATTTTAGTCTTGGTAAAGGTTCTCAAAGTATAGCTGAATTGCAAAAACTAGGTTTATATCAATTGTTTTTAGATGAAGAAGTGCAAACTTTAGTAAAAACTTTTGGTAATATACGAGAACAAATGGATGTGGCATTGGAAAAAATAGGAATAAGTAAAGAACAATTCCGTGGGATGTTGGATGGTGAAATTTCCCTTGCAATTCCTAACATTATTTATGAGAATATGCCTATGCCTATACCTACTGTTGTGATAACATGGGATGTAGGCAAGGAAAAAGAAAAAGTTGCTCAATTATTAGACATGACTGTACCTCAATTACCTTTGGACTGCCAAGAAGGGCGTGTTTTTGATCAAAGGACTCTTACATTTAAAATTCCCATGGCTCCTTGTCCTGTAATCATTACTTTTATTGGTTCTAGTTTTGTATTGACTAACAATCTAGCATATTTAGAAACTGTATTAGCTCCTGATTTTGCTTTAGAAAATTCTTTAGCAGTTGATAGTCATTATAAAACAGTTCTTAATAAATTGATGGCCAATCGTGCTGGTCTACATATGTATTGTAATGTTGCAAAAATTGTGGAAATAATAAAAAATAATTTTGTTCCTGATTTTTATCAAGAAGAAGTAAAGAATTTTTTGAAAATTTTTGGGCTTGACCATTTACAGTCTATCTCTCTTGCCTCAACTTTTGCTAATGGTGAAGTGGTAGAAACATTGTATTTGAATTTTCCTGATGGAAAAACTGGATTATTTTCAAAAATTTTCCCAGATGAATCTAAGGAGAATAAATTATTAACTTATTTCCCTTCAAAACATATTGTTTTTAAACATGGTCATTTTTATTGGAATAACATTTACACTGCTCTAAAAGAAATTGTATCAATATATAAACCTGATGTTTTGGAACAACTTAAAGAACAAGAAGAAAAGTATAATATTTCTTTTGATAAATTTTTTGCAAGCCTAGGAACAGAATATCTCCAAACAATGTTTTGTTCAGGTGGCTTGATCCCTGATTATGCTATACATTTTGCTTGTGAAGACATAGCTGGAATGAAAGAATTCATCAACAGTGTTTTTATATTGCTTCCAGAAGCACATCGACGACGAACTGTATGGAAAGGCTATGATTTATTTTATTATGCTTTAGGATCTAGTGAAAAATTTATACCTATAGCTCCTACAATAGGATTTACAGAAGATTGCATGATTTTTACTCTATATCCTGAAACATTTAAAAATGTTGTGGAAGGGTCTAAAGGTCAAATTCCTGAAAAAGTAGCAAAAATTATGGCAAGTCAGAATCTTAAGATGGCAAATTATTGCAATATGAAAGCGATAGTCCATATTTTTTATAAGACTGCAGTGCCATTGCTACAATCTATCTTGCATCGCGATGAAATTCCTTTTGATCTTGTTTCTTTGCCTTCTTCTGAAACTCTTCAAAAATATATTACTGATATCACTTCTTTTATGTTTAATGACAAAGATGGTGTTTTGTTGGAAATACATTCTCCTTGTGGTTTAATCTTGCTTAGTAAGTCTTCCTCTGTACTTCAACAAAAAATTCAACAATATATTTATGGTACGATGCCTAGAGACTATGATGAAGATGATGAAGAGTATGAGTATTATGATAATAATGAAATATATGAAGGAGAAGAAAACAGGGAAGAAAACGTTGAAGATGATGCAGTAGTAGAAAATGAAGCTAATGAAAACGCCATGGAATACGAAGCTAATGAAAACGCCATGGAATACGAAGCTAATGAAAATGCCATGGAATACGAAGCTAATGAAAACGCCATGGAATACGAAGCTAATGAAAATGCCATGGAATATGAAGCTAATGAAAACGCCATGGAATACGAAGCTAATGAAAACGCCATGGAATATGAAGCTAACGAAAACGTCATGGAAAACGAAGCTAATGAAAATGCCATGGAATATGAAGCTAATGAAAACGCCATGGAATATGAAGCTAATGAAAACGCCATGGAATATGAAGCTAACGAAAACGTCATGGAAAACGAAGCTAATGAAAACGCCATGGAATATGAAGCTAATGAAGACGAAATAGAAAACAGAGCTAAGGAAGATGTCATGGAATACGAAGTTAAAGAAGATGAAGTAGAATACGAAGCTAGCGAAGACGATATAGAATATGATGACGATGAAGACGCCATAAACGATGATGACGATGATGACGATGAAGACAATATGGGCTATGATGACGATGATGATGACGACATAGAATATGATGACGATGAAGACGAAGACGAAGAAGACGATATAGAATATGAAAACGATGAAGACGAAGACGAAGAAGACGATATAGAATATGAAGACAACGAAGACGAAGAAGACGATATGGAATAACGAATCGTCTGCAATAAATAATAAGAGATTACAAGGTAAGTGAAAAATCGCTTGCCTTTTTTTTAGCAAGATAGATGGTAAAAAATTTTTAGCTAGCAATTCATATTTATCTGTGATAGAATAAAATTCATTCATTATATGTATACAAAATAAAATTTGTAATTATATTTTTATATATAAGAATAACATTTTAGAATTAATGTATAATTATCTAAGTAACATCAAATCATCTAAGGAACATCAAATTCCCTACGTAACATCAAATCATCTAAGTACAATCAAATCATCTACGTAAGAAAATCGTATTCCATAATTAAAATCATCTACGTAAGAAAATCGTATTTAATAATTAAAATTATCTAAGTAAAAAATTTGTATTTACATATTATTTATATATAATATAAATATAGAAATTATAGAAAATAATTTATATTCTCAATATGAATATAGAAATTTAAAAATAAGATGAAGGAAATTTTTGTTTTTTCGTTTTTATAGAAAATTTTTTAGGAGTTTTTTATGGTAAGAAAAATATGGATAATATTTTTCATGTTTATCTTAAGCATGACATTATCTGCTCAAGAAGCTAATGCATTTAATCTTGCAGAACATGTACCAGCAAATACGTTAATCTATGCTAGCCTTGGGGAAGGTGCTAAATGTATGGATGAATTCCAAAAATTGGGATTATGGCAGATGTTAGCAGATGATGAAGTGCAAGCTTTATTAGAAAATTTTGGTAATATGCAATGTGCTGTGAATAGCACAATGGAAAACATGAATTTTACTTCCGAAGATATTAAAGAGTTATTCAATGGAGAAATCGCACTTGCTATTACTGAAGTTGCTTTGATAGGTATGCCAATGCCAATGGTCGTGTTGGCATGGGATATGGGAAAGACAAAAGAAAAAATAGCTGAACAATTAGACCAAATGTTGCCTATGGTTACAGGGAATATGGGTTATGAAGAAGTTGTTCTTCATGGTCAAAAAGTTCATAAATTTGTCATTCCTATGCTTCAAGTTCCTATGTTGGTTACTTTTGCTGGCAATGCTTTGATGTTGACAAATAATCAAGTATATTTAGAAAAAGTATTAAGTTCTGATGTTACTTGTGAAGCTTCTTTGGCAGAAGATGCTCATTATAAAGCAGTTCTTGCTAAAGCAAAAGCAGATCGTGCTGGTATTCATGTATATCTTAACACTGAAAAGATTGTTGAATTAGCATATACTATTGTTCCTGAAGCTTATCACGGTGCTATAAAACTAGGTTTAGAAACTTCAGGATTTAATAATTTACAATCTATTATGTCCACCATGACTTTTGCTAATGGTGAATTTGTAGAAACATTTTATATGTATTTTCCTAATGGAAAAAGTGGTCTCATGGGAGAAATTTTTCCTGATGTGCCAGGTAGTAAAAAATTATTGAATCATTTGCCAGCAAAATTTCTTTCTATAGAACATGGTAATTTTCATTGGAATCAATTGTATACTGCTGTCAAAAAAATGATCTTAGACAATGGACCTGCTCTTTGGGACATGGTCACAGAACAAGAAAAGAAATATAATATTTCTTTTGATAAGCTTTTTGCAAGCATTGGTACAGAATATCTTTCAACAATTTCTTGTTCTGGTGGATTGATTCCAGATGTTGCTATGCAATTGGTTTGCCAAGATGTAGAAGGAATGAAACAATTCATGGAAAGTGTTTTGGCATTGATTCCTTCAGAATATACACGAAAAATTACGTGGAATGGCTATGATTTAACGTATTTTGTTTTTGGAACAAAGAGAGAACCTATTCCAGTAGCACCTACATTGGGTTTTGTAGAAGATCGAATGATTTGGGCACTATATCCTGAAACATTTAAAAATATTATCAAAGGACCTAAAGGACAACTTCCAGAAGAAGTCACAGCACGTCTTGCAGGTCGAGAACCTATGGTGCTAGAATATTGCAATCTAAAAGTATTCGTTGATTTTGCATATAAAACTGCATTACCATTGCTTCAATCTATGTTACCTGTAGGTACTCTTCCTTTTGACATAGCTGAATTACCTTCACCAGAGATTTTGCAAAAATATGTCACAAATCTTAATGCGTTTGCTTTTAATGAAAAAGATGGCTTTTTATTAGAATTGTATTCTCCTTATAGTTCTATAAGTCTTTTTGCAGCTTCTATCGCACTTCAAGAAGTTATGGAAGATTTTGTTAATGAAATGACTCGAAAAATGTTTAGAAAACAATATGATGAATACGATAGCGATGATGAAGGCGTGGATATAGAAGAAAATGATGTTGATGAATACGATAGCGAAGCATATGAATACCACGACAGCGATAATGAATACCAATATAACGAAGAAGCTATTGAAGAAGCTGACGAAGATGCAGACGAAGATGCAGACGAAGATGCAGACGAAGATGCAGACGAAGATGCAGATGAATACGACAGCGATGACGAAGATTAATGGATTCAAATCATAATTACAATACAAAGTAAAGTAATGGCGGAATCCAAGGCAAGTGATTTCTCACTTGCCTTTTTTTTGTTGTATAGTAAATATTAATCGTGTTTGCACAGTAAATTTTAATCATGTTATAAAATATAAATAGCATAGTAAATTTAAATCATGTTGCAAAAAATATACAATAGAAAAGTAATTTTACATTATGTTGCAAAAAAATATACAATAGCTTGGATCTAAAATTTACAAAATAAAAAAATTGAGTTAGATAAAATAAAAACAACAAAAATAATGAACGAAAAGGAAAGTGAAAAATAGATTGTCTTTTTATTTTTAGCACGACAAATTATAAAAAATTTTTAGCTAGCAATTCATATACCTCTATTGTATAATAAAATTTATTGCTACTAAAATGTTGTTTGAGTGGCAATTGGTAGACAAAAATTCAGGGAATTTATCAACTCGCAATTACGTTTATTTTTAGGGGCAGAACACAATGCCTTTAACGCTCAAAGGCAAATCAAAAGCTCGTTTAGAAATCCAGTGGGATGGGGAACTACCTGTTGATTTATGGATGGTGCCATCTCAAAGTCAAAATATTCCTTTGTATCGTCAAACAATTTTGGAATCATCAAGGATTCTATTGGAATTGGATCAACTTAATTTTTTTCAATTGCCCAATGCAAATGAAGTCGAGCTTCTTGCTATTGTCAAAGGAAAAGATGATAGAAATCTAGCAGTGTCGAATATTCTTTCCATTCAAAAATGTCCGCACATAGGTTGTGGATTATGGGGACATGCTCGGGAAGATGGATATTGCAAACATTGCGGACGACGCATACGGGATCATATGTATTCATATGGTTTTCCTAAATTGGAATTGAAGCGCATTTCTTTAAAGTTGTGGAATGGCTCAGAAGGGCAACTCTATAAACGAAAAGAAGCAAAAGAGCATCAAAATGGCGTTTATTCTGTAGGTCAGTACCAAGATAGCACTCATCCATTGGCAACAGTAGAAATTTTAGAAGAAAAATATGATAAAAGACAAGAACAAAAATTTCTTCGACTATATTCCCTTTTACAACAATCAGAATTATTAGGGAAACAGTGGAATCCTCCACTCGTTGCTTTTCAACCAGAATCTCAAAGAACTGTTTGGATTTATTATTCTACACCTTCCAAAGATTTTCGTGTACAAACAATGTCAGCCTTGTCGTATATTCATCAAAAAGATGTATTGCCTTTATCTACACAAGATATTGTGAGCATTGGGTTGCAATTGTGTGACATTGCTAGAAAAATTCATAGCCTAGGATATATTTGGGGTGGCTTAAAATTAAATGATTTGATGTTCACACGAACAAAGGAATCTGTAATGATTTTTTTGCGAAGTCGCGACATTGCTTGGAATACAAATCCTAACCAAAATTTATTAGATAGTTGCTTAGTTCCTTGGGAAATTTTTTGTGATCTTAATAATTCAGTTCCACTCGGTGAAGTCACAGAAGTATATATTATTGCTGCAATTCTTTATTTATTAAAATCAAAAGCACCGAATTTATTGTCATACAATCCTATTACATATCATAATGGGTTGCCAAGTTTAAAATTATTTAAGCATGATTTTTTATCGAAAACACCACAAAGAAATTATATTGAAAGTTATTTTGAATCTGTTATAAATCAAGCTTTATTTTTAGAATACCAAGAACGTGGCTTTCAAACTTTGTATGAATTTAGAGTTGCGTTAGATTCTTTATTAAAAGGTATAAGTCCTAATTTCACTCGATCCTACACAATGGATGTGGGATATACATTAGATATTGGGGATGAAAAAGAAAAAGATGATGCAGCAAAAAACCAAGATGCACTGTTTGCATCTGTGATTCAGCTTCGCAAAAAACAATGGGGTATGTTTGCCTTATGTGATGGAATTTCTACAGCAACTATTGGTTCTGGAGATATGGCGAGTAAAATTATGGTCAATACGTTTCGTAAATGGTGGAACAATGCATCAGAAGAGAAACGTTTACAAGTTTGTCAATATGCTGAAACAGATTTGGACCAAGCAGCAGAGTTTTTGCGAACTATGATCCAAGAAGGCAACAAAAGAATATGTAAAGAAGCACGCAAGCTTACAAATAATTATGAAGAAGATGCTTTAGTTATGGGAAGTACCATTACAGCAGGCTTGATTTATAATGGCGTTTTATTTTTTGCATGGTTGGGCGATAGTCCTATTTATAGATTCAGTCCATTTGGATGGGAACGACTGAATTATGAAGATAACGAGCGAAATGTGCGCATAGAAAGAGGTTTGTCATTAGAAGAATGTTTTATTGAAGGTGGCAATGCATTGACAAAATGTGTTGGTGCTCATTTTTTTGAAGATAATGAACTAGAAATTCACTTTGGCTATACACATCTATATGCCCAAGATCAAATTTTAATTTGTTCAGACGGTATACCCGACTTTATTGAACAAGATTCTTTTCATGCACGATATGAAAATTATCAAATGTTGCGGATTGCTTCTCTATTACGAGAATATGAAAATGATGAATTCCTCAATTCAAAAGCAATCAGTTCCATTCTTATTTCTTGTGTCAATAAAATGGGCAGTGGACATGACAATCTATCAGCTATATTGATTCGCAATATTCCCAATCCGTCTGTCCCGTCTGAGACTATTTATCAACATCTTAAAAATCTTTCGCCTGGAATGAAACGACTTTTGCAAGATGACAGTTTTTAGACATGTAGGTAAAGGAGCGATAAATGGAAAGCGACAAGCTATTCTGCTTTAAATGCCCGATAGAGCATTCCTATATCAAAGCAGATGCACCAGAACCAGTAGAACGAGACATATTACTGGAAGCATACTTGGAAGATGAACTTCGAGTAGATCCAGGATTACTTTGTAATATACATTTCATTTTGATTTTAGATATCAGTGGTTCTATGGATGATAAACTTGAAGCAGACGAGACAAAATTAGATGCAGTGATTGAAGCAGCCGCTCATGTAATTGATGGAATTAAAGGAGAAGACCTGATTTCTATTATTACATTCACCAACACAGAAAAAGTTTTTTGTTGGGCAGAACCAACATATGCTAAAGAAAAACTCAAAGGACGACTGGATGAGATCTATGATTATCCTAGAGGTTCTACTAATTTAGCCCCAGCTCTCAAACGAACGCATAAACTTTTAAAAGAGATGGAATCTAAAAATCAAGATACAGCTATTAAACTATTGATTTTAACAGATGGCGAAATTCATGATGTAGAAGATTGCGTTCGATTGGCACATGAATTCCATAAAAAAGGAATTGATATTGACACCATGGGCATTGGAACCGACTTTCATGGGGAAGATATGGAGAAACTCACGAGTGGGTTCATAGAAAAGTTGGAAAATGCAAACCAAACAACTTCTGTCTTTGAACGCAGTTTGCGAACTTTGCAAAATACTATTGCAACTAAAGTGCGTGTGGAACTGGACACTACAGAAGGCGTGGAGATTCGAGGCATTGCTAAAATATCACCTGATATTAAATTGCTGGCACACAATACAAAAATTGTGTCTTTTGATAATGTAGATAGAAATAGACGATATGCAGCTGTAATTCGAACTTTAATAGATCCTGCTCCTATTGGTGAAAAAGCAATTCTCACTTGTACTCTCTGCTTTGATATTCCTAAAAAAGGAATCATGGAAGAATCTATTGAAAAAGTAGTGGCTGTAAATTTTACAAATGATCCTGAAAAATATCAAGAAGCACCTAATGCTGAAGTTTTACATGCTTCCACATATTATACGATTGCCATACGTGCCCAAGAAATTCAAGAAAATAGCGACAATATTGATTTAATCATGAGAAATTTAAAGCTCATTATCAATCGCCTAAAAAAAATAGGGGATATGGAAACTATGGCAAGATGGGAAGCAGTGAGAGACGATTACATTCAAAAAGGTGAATTTTCTTTAGAAGAATATAATAAGGTTTCTGTGTCGAAATCAAAAACAAGTACAGCCTATTCTGCACTTCCACCACCAGAAATTTCCACACAAGACGGTGGCTTTGATGATGAGTGGACTTGGTAATTTAGCAATAAAAGGTGAGAAACATGGCAAAAATAATTTGTCCTATATGTGATGAAGAACTCGGTAATTCTTTGGATGAAGTTCCAGAAAAATGTCCGATTTGTGACACAAGACGACATGAAATTTTACAAGAAATTCAAGAACAAGAAGCACCTGCAAATGCAATGATGCCACAACTTATGTTAGATGGTAACCTAGAAAGCATTTCTTCTAATTTTAGTTTTCAACCTACTTTAGAAGAAACAGAAAGAGCACCAGAACCAAATTTTGGATTTCAACCAATCGAAGAAAAAAAGACAATTGCCGATGAATGGGATAATTTTGACCCTAATCAAAATATTGAGCCAGGACTAAGTTCAGAATGGCAAAGCTTTTCAGCAGATACTCCCTTACTAGAAACAAAGTCAACATTCGAAGAAGATGATGAAGAAGAACGTATTCATATTCGCGAACCAAAAATAGTAGAGGAAGTTCCCCTAACACAAATAGAAACACAGATAGCAACTGAACACGCATTAGATTTAGAACCAAACCAAGATTTTTTCCCTAAAGATCAAGTTATTTTTAAGGAAGCAACACTAACAGTAGAAAAAGTAGAAGAACAAAAGCCAGTAATAGTCGAAACACCAACAAAACCTATACCACAACCTATTGATCCTAGTCGTCCTACAAAAAGTGGTGCTAGTGCATTAGAATGTCTTCCATTTGGCTATAAATATTGTCCTATATGTAATGAAATTTTTGAGAAAACAGATCCCAACATAGTATGTACTCAAAAACATGCATTAGAAGTCGTAGATAAGGGATTTCCACCAAGCGATTATTTAATATTATATAACAATGAGAGAAAAGCCATTACATATTTTCGATTGGATCGTGCTGGAAGTATATTTCTTGGTCGTTCTAGTGAACGAGGTTCTGCACGTGATATTGATTTAAGCCTTGCTTGGAAACATTATTATCAACGCCACTGTACAGATGAGGAAACATTTAAAGATCGAATGCGACTCCTTAAAGGCATTTCTAGAAAACATGCTTTAGTGCGATATTCCCAAGAAGATCAGAAATACTTACTTTTCCACTTATCAGACAACAACTATACTACAGTTCAATTTCCAGATGGTGAAAAACGAATCCGAACTCCTAAAAATAGGAAAAAAATTGAATTACAACCAGACACTACATTATCATTAGGTAACCAAAAAGATTTCATTATTTTAAAATATAAAGTTATTTCGAAATAATTAAGGTTTTTTAAAACTCATGAAATTAAAAGAAGGACAACTTAAAGTATACGAAACACGATATGGTAAAGAAGAAGCCCTATATTTTTCTATAGGTGAAAACGAACATTGGGTAAAAAGATATTTATGCCAAGGACGTTACGAAGTATTAGGACTTCTGGCAGTGGGTGGATTTGGTTGCGTATTCGTTGCTTCAGATAGATGGAATTACGACAACCGAGTAGTAATAAAAACGCCGTACTACATGGGCGATTATTGTCGACCTTTTATTGCTCGAAGCCAAGAAGTATTTGAAAAACAAATTCGTTCTCTCAATAATATTTACGAATGGGAAAAAAAACACCTTTGTGGTTTTTCTAATGCTGGCTTTGATAGCATTGTCAATTTAAATGATTCTTTTAAAGAACGAAATCTAGATCTCTGTATGTCCTTTAAAAATGCTGCTGGCGTACATTATTTTGTAGATGAAACACTTCGAGAAAATGCTCCCTATATTGTGATGAAATTTATTCCAGGAACTACGTTAAAGGTACTTCTTCCATGGAATGAACAAAAAACACTTTGCATTGCACGTCAAATTTTAATTCTCATGAGTTATTTACATAAACAACGCACTACGAAAAAAGGACATCCTTTTTACTACTTACTCTGTGACTTAAAAGCTGAAAATATTATGGTTTGTGATAACCAAATCTTTTTAATTGACTTTGGGGCAGTCAAAATTTACCACGTACAGCAACATGAAATTGATGTACCTATTTTTGTGACAGATGGATATGCAGCACCAGAAGTATATTCTGGTAGTTTAGAGTTTCGAGACAATCCACAAATTGATAAACGATTCGATTTATTTACTGTGGGGGCACTCATGGCTCATTGTTTGACTGGGAAACATCCTCAAGAATTTTTAGTCAATACAACACCACCACAACATGATTTTCAACAAGTCCATTTTTCATATACACCATTTTCCAGAGATGTAAAAGAAATTATCCTCAAAGCAACAGAAAAAGATAGAAATAATCGTTATCAGTGTGCGGAAGATATGCTCACTGATATAGACGAGGTATTATTAAAACAAAATTATTGATATATTACAAACAATTATTAGTATATTGATAAACAGTAATAAAACAAGTTTCAAAACCAACAAAAAGGTTCGAGAAGCGTAATATGAGACTTCAAAAAGGCAAAGAAATTGATGCACCAGTCTTAATATCTGGTAAAATTTCTCCAGTAAACCGCTACCAAGTCAAAGTCATTGACCAAGTGTGCCAAGGAGAACACTTCAATATTTATAAAGGTGAAAACGCCCACGGAATGACAGTATGCTTAAAAGCCATTCGCTATAGGAGCGAAAAAAAAGAACAATTTTCCTCTGCCATGGATTATGTAGCATTTCGCCGTGCCACACTTTTGGAAGAACAAAAATTTTTAAGTCTTTCGTATCCTTGTATGCCAGAACCTCTTGGCATCATTATTGTAGAAAACGATTCCTCTGAAGATAGTAAATTCTTTCGAAAAGAACCTCTGTGGGAAGAAGTCCGTAAACAAGAACCTGTTTTTATCCAAGAATTTTTTGATTCACGCCCACTTAGTGCCATTCCCAATATTGCACGCAATTATTCCATTGCTAAAAGATTAGACATTTTTCAAAAAGTGGTCGATTTTTGTAAATATGCACACCATGAAGGATATATTTTACAAAATATAACACCAGACCATCTTCTTATGTCACCTAGAAATGACCAAAATGTCTACATCGTAGGAACACATAGAGCGTGCACTATACAAGATGGAAAAGCAGATAAAAAACACCCAGCCTACCAGGATATTCAGCCTCCTTGCCTTCCTGGTGAAATTTTGCAACCAGGTCATAATTATGACCAAAGAGTTGATTTATATCAACTTGGCTATTTGTTGTATTATCTACTTTCTGGTATAAATCCAGCAGATGACACTTGGTGGCTTAAAGAAGGTGATTTTTTCCCGATTAAAAAAGAAATCATAGATATTTCTAAAACATTTCGTCATTATTTCCCTACACAATTATGGGTTATAGATCTGTTGCTTGAATTGACCCAACCTTTTCCAGAACAGAGAATCCCAGATATAGAAACATTAGATTCTTATTTAAAAAATCCACCTAAAGGAAAAGTAGAATTCCAGATTACAGATGCTAACTGCGAATGTATTGATGTTCAGATCAATAGCACACCTGACAATGCCCAACAACTTTGTGTTCGTATAGAAACAATTGGTAAAACAAAAATATTTTATCGAGAATATCCTGTTAGTAAATCACTAACATTTCCTGATAAACGAATGGGAGATGTAGTTTGTGGAATTGCAACCTTAGATGATAGACGAAATTTAAGTTGGTGGCAATTTCAATCTGTAACTATTAAATCAAGATTAAATTTTATTATTCGCCGAGACACGCCACCAGATAAACTGAGTTTTTTATGGGAAGGTCCAGAAATGCCTCATCATGTTTGTTTTGTTGCCTTGGATGAGCAAAACAAACGAATTAGCCTTGGAGAATATGCAGATAATGAAGCACAACTTCCGCCAGATAATGTTACATTAGAATACTATAAAGTCTATACTATAGAATGCACACCTTATTATCAATCAGAAAGCGGATTCATTGCAGGCGAAATTTATTCGCAAGAATGGCTATTTTATCCACCTATTCCAGAACCAACAATAAAATATTTAAACCAAGGTCTGGAACTTTCCATGATCATTACTCCAGAACAAGAATCACGTATTGAAGATGTTGTAGTGATTCACAATGAGCAAGCTAAAACAACACAAAATGCAAGAGTTGTTCTTAATAAACAACAAATACAATTAAAATATTTTATCCAAGATAGCCTTTCTCTCTCTGACACACATTCTTTTTACTTCCAAGTTTTACTACAAAAAATTGGCTGGAAACGAAGTGATGCTGTAATGGCAACTATGCAACTACCTTCTATAGAAGGTCTAGAAATTCTAGAACCCACAGTAGGCATATGTCAAATTAAATGGAACAAAATTCAACATCCTCAATTAGACAGCTATGAAGTTAAATATGACAGTGAAGTACTCATCCAAACACCAGAACCACAATACACATTTACATGTCCTTGGAAAACGATTATAGAGCAAACACAGGCTAAAATTCAAGTCACTCCGATATTTATAGAACGAGGGAGAAAAATACATTCTGAACCTAGTACAATAGAATACACGCCTCCTACTATTGAAAAAATTCTTAAAGACAAAATACTTTGCTTAGTTTCTCCTTTTTCTGTTCAATTTACTTTAGATAAAAATTTTCCTATGCCTTTACAAAACAACATGCACCTAGCACTAATAAGAGTGGAAAATGATGAGCCAGTGACCATTGCCAAAGTAAAATGCACACAAAATATGAGAATGATCGATACAAATATTGTACCAGGAAAAATTTACGAATACTACATACATTTAGATAATGATCAAACACTTTTATGGCAAAAAACAATTGAGATTCCTAAAGTGGAAATTTCTGCCCAACTTCAATATGTTGGATATGAAGACTTAGTGTGGGAAATTCATGTAGAAGAAAACACAGCAAGTTGCATCAAAGGTCGCATTGAAATTATACGAGAACACCAAGGAAAAGAAACAGCTCAATATTTTAAATGGGGCGAAGATGAAGAAGTTTATTTCTTTGAAGATAAAAATTTAGATCCAGGTAGTCGATATAAATACACATTGCGAGCAAATTTAGGTAAAGAACTCTATACATATGCTATGGGAGAAGTCAGTACAAAAGAGTACAATCTAGAAGAAAGTATTGAAGTATACTACAATCGTGCGGCAATTACATGGAATCCACCTATCTCAGGACTGCTTGGTGGGATTGAAATTTATGATAAAAAAGGACGCTTAATTGCATTTACAAAAGCAGATTCTATTACATTAGAAAACTTGGAACCTGATAAAAATTATGAATTTCCTTTAAAATATCGATATTCTAACAATTGCCTCAAAGATGGGAAAGTTATTTATTTTCGTACTTTACCTTATAAAATTTCAGCTGATGCATTTGATGTTGGAATGGATTATTTTCGATTAAGATGGGATGTACCTGACCAAGGAGTGGCACGACGCATTCGCGAATTCTATTTAGATGTATCGGGTAACGTAGGCAAACATATATTAAGCAAAACAACAAGAAGTGTTCACTTAAAACAACTCTATCCAGCCACAATTTACCAATGGTCCATTATGGCAAGGTTAAAATCAGGCTCTATCCTCCAATTATATCAAGGGGAAACACAAACAGGCATGCCTCTGTTTATCAGTGAAGTTGAAATAGGGCTTGTACACCATTTACGTTGGAATTTTCCTCCTTGTCCTGCCATTGATAAAATCGAAATATTTAGAAATGATGTGTCTATTGGACAAACTACAGAGAATGAAATGTACGACAGTGATTTTAAAGGATCAGCGGAAATCAACTATAAATTTTATTATGTACTCAAAGATAATCGACGAGTTCTCGCAGATGAAAAAAATATTAAACCACTCAATATGTCTCATCTCTTTGCAGCACTTCAAATTCAACCTTGCATTGGTGGTATTAAATGGGATTTTACAAATATACGAAATTTTAAATATTTTAAATATATAGAACTTTATCAAGATGACACTATACTATATAAACAAGGTGCACATATTGCCAATCTTACATTTGAAGATTTTGGGAAAGCAAATCCAGAAAATAATAAATACATTGGTTTGACAGATGAAGCGAAAAATTACCGTTTAGCTGTAGTGGGTGTAGCACCTAGTACAAAAAAATGCAAGAAAAAATGGACGCTTAATATCAAAGGCATACGTTGCTCATATCCAGATTTACCAGAAGATTTTGCCATATATCCTGAACATTGTTGCATCTTTTTTGAATGGGATGAAATGGATACCGACCTTCTACGACAAATCATTATACGAAGAGAAGATAACGGAGCTATACTATACCAAGGCACAAATCAAGCAACTAGTTTTTGTGATGACAACAATAGTCGTGGATTACAAGTAGGACAAACATATGCATACACCATTGAAATGATTTATAATAACTTTTATACAACAAGAACAATGGAGGTCACGCTAGATTCTTTTGACCCTGTGCATTTGGATTTCCAAACAAATCTTATCAATGATGTGCTGGTGATTACATGGAACACAAATACATCGACATCTATTGAACTTATTGGTTGGCAAAGAGCAAAAAGTTTAAGCCATTTTTTTCAACGCCCTATTTGGACAGAATTTCAAGCTGGTATGATTACGATTCCTCTACCTAGTTCCAATAAAGACTTTGCTTACCAAATGTTATTCCATGATCAATATGGTCATAATTTTGCTACAGAACCACAAGTTGTGAATAAAAATATTCCCATGTAACATACTATTGAAAATAGTACTATAGATGCTGTATTCTATGTTGAAAAGACTTTATTAAGATGAAAAATATAATATAGTTAAATTATTTATAAATTTATTATATTTTAACTTAGAAAAAAATATCATACATACATTTGATATATGCATACAAAAAATAAAGATAATATATGCATAAAAAAAATGAAAAAAAAATATTTTTTACTTGCAATTTTTTAAATACATGTTATATTACATTCATAATTATAATTAAATTATAATTAATTATAATAAACATAATTAACGCCGGAATGGTGGAAATGGCAGACACGCAGGATTGAGGGTCTTGTGGCGACTAAATTAGCCGTGTGGGTTCAAGTCCCACTTCCGGCACCAAAAAAGCATCTAGTATTAGATGCTTTTTTTTATTATTTGAATTTATTTCTTTTTTGATTTTTAGTTGTCTTTACAATTTTTTTCAAATTGTAGAATATTTTTTCTTGTTTTTTTATTTTCTATTGGACGTTAAAAAAGTATATATGGATAAGATTGTTTATTTTGATAATAATGCAACTACAAAAGTTGCACCTGAAGTAGTAGAAGCAATGATCCCTTTTTTATCTCAATATTATGGGAATCCTTCTTCTATGCATTCGTTTGGTGGGCAAGTTGCTTACCATGTGCAAGAAGCTCGTGAAAATGTAGCTACTTTATTGGGCACTACTCCAGAAGAAATTATTTTTACTAGTTGTGGTTCAGAAAGTGACAATACAGCTATTTTTGGCAGTTTAGCTGCATTAGAAAAAACTGCACCAGAACGACATCAGATTGTAACAAGTAATGTAGAACATCCTGCTGTACGGAATACCCTAGCACATTTCTCTCGAAAAGGATATCAAGTTCTAGAGTTGCAAGTGGATGAGCAAGGTTTGCTCAATTTGGAACAAGCAAAACAAGTAATTTCTTCTAAAACAGCCCTTGTTTCTATTATGCATGCCAATAATGAAACTGGTGTTCTTTTCCCAGTAGAAGAAATTGCACAAATTGCAAAACAACATGGAGCTATTATGCATGTTGATGCTGTCCAATCAGTGACGAAAGAACCTATTGATTTAAAAAATTCTGTCATTGATTTATTGGCACTTTCTGGTCATAAAATTCATGCTCCTAAAGGTGTGGGGGCATTATATATTCGAAAGGGAACATTGGTGCGACCATTGATTTTAGGTGGACACCAAGAACATGGACAACGTGCTGGAACAGAGGCTGTCCCGAATATTATTGCCTTAGGTGCTGCTGCAAAATTGGCAATGTTACGTAAAGATACAGAACTTGAAAAAATTAAAGCAATGCGAGATGATTTGGAAAATTGGATTTTAACAAATATTCCACACACGCACGTCAATGGCCATAGAACAAAACGTGTAGTCAATACTAGCAATATTGGATTTGATTATATTGAAGGCGAATCTATTTTATTGGAATTGAATAAAATAGGAATTTGTGCTTCATCTGGCTCTGCATGTTCATCGGGTTCGCTAGAACCTTCTCATGTTTTACGAGCCATGCATGTTCCATTTACTTCGCTTCATGGTTCTATTCGTTTTTCTCTTTCTTATAATAATACACAAGACGAAATTGAATATACAAAAGCAAATTTAGGTCAAATTGTACAACGTTTGCGTGAAATTTCTCCCTATTCAGAAAAATATTTTCCTATGCAATCATAGTAAAAGCAAAAGACAGACTTGAAGGAGTAGTGTGTTTATCAAGTCTGTCTTTTTTTACTGTATATTTTGTTTTTTACTGTATACTTTGTTTTTTACTGTATACTTTGTTACATTATTTTATTTAAAAAGTTTTCTATCTAAAAATGTATACATTATACGTTATTTATTGAGAAGGTTTTTGATCTACAGGTGGTGATAGATTGTTGATTTTTGCTACAGAATCAGGTATATTCTCCTCTAAATTTTTTTGAGAAGGTAGTGTATTTTGTGTAGTAATGGAAAGGACTTCATCAGGAAAGGGAGCTTGTTTCTGTTGGTATGGCTGTTCTTGTGAATATGTTGTTGGATTCACAGGATATTGGTTAGATTCTGTAGTTTTTTTGTCTGTGCGAGAAGGTTTTATGTCTTTTTTTCTGGAGAATTTTATATTTTCTTCGTATTTTTTTAATTCATCTGTATCTTCAATATTTAACATTTTTTTTAATTTTTCGTAATCTTCTTTTGTCAATGGTGTGCCATCATCGAATTTACCTACTCGAAGTAAGTACAGTATAGCTTCATAAGTCACATCATCCACTACATTATCAGGGTCGATTTCTTTTTCTTTATATTTATAGTGGTAATTTCCCATCTCATCAAAGTCTTCTAAACGGAAAATTCTTTGAACTTGCTCTACTAATTCTTCATTTATATCTAAATCTTCTTTTGGTATTTTTTCACCAGATCTTAATGCTTCTTGGGAATCTTTCTCGCCTATTTCACGTAAACGTTCTAATGGATCAAAATCGTCGCCATGTTTTTTTAAATATTCTCTTCTGCATCTTTCAAATTCTGAAATTTTTTCTTCCTCTTCATCATCATCATATTCTAAGGCTTGACGATATTCTAAAGTTTGTTTAAATTCCTCTTCAAAATTTAGTTCATCATATTGGTAATTGTCTTCATATTCATCTTCATAGTCGTATTTTTTTTCTGCTGGTTGGTGCGATTCTTCTACAGGTCTTGGTATCTTATAATGATGTAAAAGAGTAAGAAGTTTATAATTTTCTTCTTTTAATATGCTAAGAAAATTGATTAGACGCCCATTTTGTTGTTCTAATGATTCAATGGCGTTTTGTTGACTATACATAATAACTTCTTGAGCAGGAGTCACTTCATTTTTAAAATGCACAGATAAATTTTTTTTGATTTTTGGTTGAACGTCGTTAAAAAGCCATTTTTCAAATTTTAGAGTATTGACTTGCGGACTATGTGCAAGTAAACGATAAACATCGCTTTCAGAAATATACGTTGATTTGGGAAGGGAAATATGACTAGGACTAGCAAAATGAACTTTATTTTGACATAATTCTGCAATGGCTTTTTTAGGTTGAATATATCCTAATGCTTTTGCAATATCATATCCACAAAAATAAAGTTTTTCATTATAAATTTGGATTTTTATAATGCCATATTCTTCGTTGTATGCAAGATGTTCGATAATAGTAGGCATTTCTTCTTTACTGACTCTGATTACTGCATCATTTAACCATCTTTCAAAATCATCTAAATCTGTGGCTTTTGATTTCCAAAGTAATGTATAGACATCATCTTCTGAAATGAATGTAAGTTTGATTTTTTTTTCAGAATTTTTTGGATCAGGCAGAGTCACAGTATATGTATCTTTGCAACATTTTTTGACAGCAAGCACTGGATCATTGAATTTAAGCAAACTGGCAATATCTATGCCACAAAAATATGTATCATCTTTATCATCTCTAATTGTTCGAATACTTCCATATTCAGGATGAGTGTATATTTTCATAGCATCTCCTATAAAATTCGAGCACAACGGAATCCATATGCTTTATTTCGTAATGTGACATCACCATTGAATCGATAATATGTTTTTAGTGTTTCGCATGTATAGTTCCATGAACCACCACGCGAAGTTTTTGTCTGATCTTCTGGTTCTGTATGTGGTCCGATAGGATTTGTATTTGGTGTATCTTGATAATAATCTTCTTTATACCAATCATAACACCATTCCCATACATTTCCTGCCATATCATGACATTGAAAAGGCGAAATCCCTTGTTGTGCTGTGGCAATAGGTTGCAATTGTTTTGTGGTGTCTTTGTAATGAGCATGTTCTGAAGTAGGTTTATTTGTTCCCCAAGGATAAGGGCGTTGGTCGTTGCCTTTTGCAGCATATTCCCATTGTGCTTCTGTAGGAAGATGTTTGCCTGACCAAATAGCATATGCTTGGGCTTCGTACCAAGATACGCCTATCACAGGTTGGTTGGGATTTTTATAATCTTCATGATCCCAATAGGCAGGTTCTTGAATATTATTTTTTATTTTCCATTCCCACGATTCTTTTGTCCAATAATCTGGATTACTATAGCCTTTTTGTTGCATAAATAAAGAATATTGATGATTTGTAATGGGATATTGATCTATTAAATAAGGACTGAGATGAATTGTATGTAAAGGTTCTTGGTCATCTTCATCAGTACCACCCATGACAAACGTCCCAGCAGGCACCAATGTCATTTGCATGTTGTCTTTTTGACAAATAATTTCTCCATTTTGCAATAGAAATCCATCTGGTAAATTCGTAGGAATATTATATATATCTTGAGGTCGCATGGTTTCTCGCGATTGTAGTAAATTTTCAAGAAAGTGCTTTGTAGTGTTATTATTTTCTTGCGAAGAAATTGCTGGCATATAAGTAGAAGCAGGTGAGGCAAATGCCATATTTTGTGGTAAAAAAGGGACATCTGTTGCAAACGAATTATTGGAAGATAAAGGTATATTCTGTGGTGGAAAAGAATTTACAGGTTGATAAGGTTGATAGGGCATGTTTGCTTGATAAAGAGCTTGGTAAGGTGCGTTGTAACCAATCATTGGATATGGTTGAATTTTAGGAACAACAGAAGAAAATGGTTGATTCAAATCTTTTCCAAAGTCTTCTTTTTGCATCAAAGCTTGGATGGCTGCATAAAGACGAGATTGCAAATAATCTAAACCTTCGGGACATGCTTTATAGATAATTCCTGGACGTGTTTTCCAATCAAAGGGAAAACATTTTGGGTCTTGTGCCATTAAAATAATATATTTTTGGTGCGAATAAGCAAAAGCGGCTTCATGAACTACATTAGGATTGGCTATATCAGGTTGTCGATCACCGGAAAAATCAGCAATGATAAAGTCAGCTTTTAAAATTTCTCGTTCGATTTCTTTATATATGTCATCTCGAGCAATGATTTCATCAATTCGAATCACTTTGATTCCGGCCTGCATACAAGCTGCTTTTATAGTTTGGTATACAGGTTGAAATGCAATAGCAAAAGGCATTGCAACAAATGCTTGTGCCATATTTCTGAGCCTTTCATGATAAATTTTTGATTCATTGTGAATCCATGCATTTATTGTGATTTAGAATAAAGATAGGCAAGATACATTTTATTATATGACTATATATGTCTTTATTATACCACAATATATTGTATCTTTCTACATTTTTTTTAATTTTTTATAGTATTTTATAAAAAATATGTTTTCAAAATGTGCAATATCTTTTGTATATATTTTTGAGAAAACTCTTTTTTATACTCTCGCATATATGCAATGCTCAAAAGAATAACTCCTAAGAAAGCCCACCATGCTGCTAATGGCACTCCTTGTAAAGGAATGTATGTGAAAATAAGTAAGCAAATTTCACAAAGTAAAAAGATAGTTCCACACAATAAGTATGTTGCTTTTTTTGCTTGAATGCCATAAACAATAGCAATCATAGATTGTATAGAAAGCAATATTGTATAATAAATATGATTGTGTGGTGTTGTCAAGTGCCAACCTTGAAAACTTTGAATCAATGTAGGAACAAAAATCAATAAACAAGCATATAAAGGCAAATCTATCACTGTTTTTGAAAATATTTCTTCATATAAATGATGGACTGCAAGGAGAAAAATTCCAAAAGGAATCGTATAAAATTCCCAAATTTCTATATCAAAAGCCATCAATAAAGTGTAATATGAAAATAAAAATAAAATGGATGGTAATAAAGAATATTGTTTTGTCTTTTTCTGAAAGATAAACAGAAGGATGCTAGCACAAAAAGTCATATATGCCACGCTAAATTGATTTGTAGCTAAAATAAAATAGAGTGCAAAAAAAATAGCATAACAACTCATACTATACAAAGGAATATATTTTTTCCAATGAAGATTTTTTGTAATATGTTGTAAACAAAGAAAAAATTGACCTAAAAATAGCGAAAGTAATAAATATAAGTTGCTAGATACTTGATACGAATATAAGGCAGAATAATTTCCTAAGACAAAGAAAATAATAGAAATGTGACTTAAAAAAACATTTTTAAAATAAATGCCTGCCAATCCATATATAATAGAAGTTATTATAGCATATATTGTAAAAAACAATGGTGTTGATTTATTAAATAAAGATAAAAAGGGAGCCACTACCATAATTATTAAAAATACACGAGAATATATTTTTTGTTTTTGTAACAATATCGCAGCAACTAAACTAATACTGGCTAACAATATATATTGCCAATATTTAACACTATCGCTAAAATGAGCAATATCAAAAAATAAAACGTACGATACACAAAAGAATATAACAGATACAAAGGCGTATATATCTTTATATTTTATATTCAAAAATGAAAAAATTCCAAAACAAAGCGAAATCAATAAGAATGAAAAAATACTAGATGTTGTAAAGGGAATTTGGATACAAATAAAAACAGTAGATATAGAAAGAATCAATTGATTTAAGAAAAGTAAAGATTTACTATATTCTTGTTTTTCTTTCTTTTCTAAATATAAAGTGGCAAGTGCAATGAAAAAACATAAAATTGTAAGAATACAAAATGTGTGTTGTTGAGGGAAACTCGGAGTTAAATATAAAGGAATACAGATCGATAATAATAAGAAAAAGACAGTACAAATACAATGAAAAATATTTGTTTTATAATATAGTAAGATAGCATAAAATATAAAAAAATTAAACAATAAAAAAGATATACTGAATCTTTCTAATTTTATAAAATAAATACAACATAACACAGCAAGAACAATGTATTGAATAAACTTTGCAGTATACAGCCAAGGTGTTTTTTCTTTTTCCCCTAATAAATGAATGATAAGAAAAATAATAGCAATGGGCATGTAAAAACAACTATATTCTATTGCACTTAAAGATTCAGGTAAACGGAATGTATATAAAGCTAGAAAAATTGCAATATTGGCATATAAATATAAAGTAATATTTTTACCTCTATTGGCAAATAACATATCTAAGGAGGATATTAGTAAAATATAGATATATAAATGTCCTACTTTATATAAAGATTTATATGTATAAAAATCTAGAAAAAATAAAGCAAAAGAAATCCAAAATAAACTCATGGAAATTTTATAAATCACATTGCCAACAATTTCAAATTTTTCATTTACAGCATACCAAATAGCAATGCCCATTACATTGGGCAATAAAAGAAGACTTCCCCAATGATAATAGTGATATACTGTATATACATTTAAAACATAACCAAGGACTAAGTATGAGATGGAACAAAATAAAGAAATAGAACGTTGAAAAACATAAAAAAGAATAGCATAATATAAAAAACCAAGTAACACAATGATTTGAATTTGTGTGGAAAGTTGTCCTAAAGTTGCTACGATTGCAAGACCAGAACTACTGAGAAAAACAACGTGGGAAATTCTAAATAAAGTCTTTGATAAAACAATAGATTCTTTTTTTAAATATGCTATAAAACCTAAAATAATGGATAATGAACAAAAGAAAACCATTTTATTTAAAAAGTGAGATTCAAAATAATGATGCCAAGAAACATGACAAAAATAAATAAATAATAATGCACTTATATACATCATATAGCGGTTTTTTTTCTGATATGCACTATTTGCAAATAAAAGAATAGAAAAAATAAGTGATATTGCCCAATGAGCAAAAGAATAATGAATTTTCCCAACAATAACAAATGTACTTAGCACAGCCCCTGCTATGATTAAAGATGCATAGTACATAGGATAAAATATATACGTATTGGAACGAATTTTAGGAATAAATGCAACTACATTTAATAATAACGCCCAACCTAAAAATATAAAAGAATAATTAGAATAATGACTTACCTGAAAAAGATGCAACGTCTCCCAAAGCAACAAACCACGCATAATAATACTTAAGCTGTTTGAAATATAGTTTTGCTTTTCAAAAAACGCTTGAATATATATTAGGACAAAAATAAATAAACTCATCCATAACCAAAGGGAATCAGACTGCGTTCTATATGGATTTCCTAAATAATAAATAATAACTAGTAGGAAAGGAAAACATTGACAAATAAACCAACGTGCTGATAAACTTTCCTTTGTACATAATGATTCATACCAATTTTTTAGGTACATTAAAAGAAAAATAGCACAAGATAGTACAAAACATATTATCCATCTATCCATATTACAATAATGACAAATGGAAAAAACACTTGCAATCCATAAAAGTGGAAAGATAAAAAAAACATATCTCTGTAGGTCTGGATTTGTAAATAATGTGATAGAAAATAAAGCAAGAAAAAATCCAGCTATACAAACAATCATTAAAAATAAAGAATTTCCGTACAAAATAGTGCTACATAAACAAAATATGTACAAAATATGCGCAGCATATTGAAAAATATCAGATAAAACACGATAACGTATAAGAATACGAGATATAATATAGAAAAGAAAAGATTGACCAACAAATAAAACACCAAAATATTCCCAAAAAGATGGATCTGGAAAATATGGTTGTAAAAATACATATTGTGTAGCTAAACAAAATGCAATTCCTAAAATTGCATATGTCACCTTTTTTAACAAAAATGTAAAAAAGAAAAACAAACAACTTGTAATTGCAAAAATACCAAAATGATTGCCAACATCTACCAATAATTTATATTGCAATGCAAAATAATAAGAAAAAGGAACAAATAAACTTCCTAAAAGAAAAAGTGAAAAATACACCATTTCAAATTTATTACGTTTAAAATATAAATAGAATCCATATAAAAAACATAACAAGATAAAACTTATCAAACCACTCAAACAAAGCGTTTTATATGCTGCAATTTTGGAATGCAACAATACTAGCATACCTACAGCAATGAAACTAATTCCTAGGAAAAGAAAAATTTTTGTTAAATTTTGTTGTAAAAATAAAAAAATAGGGGAAGACTCTGATTCTTTTTCTAGTACTATATTATTCGAATGTGATATAGTCCAAGAGGTGGGACACATATAGAAAAAATATATAAAAAATAAAGCTACTAAAAATGGTAGATTAAATAAAAAACAAAAAATAAAAAGTGCCACTGTAATGATAAATCGACCTTCTTCCCAAATAGAACGCTTTTTATTTTCATAAAATACCGAAAAATTTCGATGTCCTATCCAAAAATATGCATATATACTCCAACAAATCGATACTATAACTACAAAAGCAAAATCCGATAACCATAAACTATGAAGAAAAACATAAAAAAACAAACATATAAATATAAACAATCCATCTATCAAAAGCGAAGCACAACCATGTAAAGATTTTGATTGAAAACGAGGTGAAAAAATATATAAACCATGAATCCACCAAAGGATTAATAAAGGCATTATCGTGATCCAAGCATCGGTATTTCCTCTCAATCCATAAATACATAGACAAGAAACAAAAAATTTTAAACAATACATAAATTGATCACGAAAACGCATCAGGCCACGCAAATAATATAAAACTTTGATAAACCAAAGTAGTCCACATACCACCGCCATCAATTTAAACATAGCAGCAAACATCACACCCCCCAAGATAAAAAGTAATAGCATAATATGTTATTCCATCTTGCTTATTATGCGGTTTTAAATAACTGTTGAAAAATCAACAGTTATTTTTTAGACTTATGTGTATGTAACACATCAAACCATTCTTGAGTAGGCACTACTATGACTTCAACTTTGTCTGAAATTTTATCAATATATAAATATTTCAATACTTCAGGATTATCTTCAAGAATTTTTTTCATTTTCATTAAAGCTTCGACCTGCCCTTCTGCCTTTAAAATCTCTGCATTTTTTACGCCTTCTGCCTGTAAAGTAGCTACTTTTTTCTTTATTTCTGCTTCTTGTAATTGCAATTCTTGTTCAATATTCTTTTTTTTCTTTTCTGCCTCTAACTTTTTTAACTCTAAAGCAGAAGACAATTCGATTAATTCACTTTCCTTATGTTTAAGCTGAATTTCATCCAACAAAGCTTGGTATTTTTGATCAAAATTAATTGATTCAATCAAAACATCATCAATCACAATTTGATACGTTGCAAATTTTTCTTTACAAATAGCAAATAACTTTTCAACAATTTTAGAACGAGCATGGGAAAAATAGATTTCCTCAAATGTATGGTCTATTAAAACAGAATCAGATAAACTTTTAAATTGTGGAATAAGAAAATGATTCAAATATCCTGTTCCCATCTTGAGATGCACAGAATGACATAGTTCAAATGGAATATGATAATATAATTGAAAACGAACAAAAATTCTTTTTAAATCAGAGGTAGTACACTCTCTTTCCACAAGAATAGATGTTGGATGAATAGGATATAATTTAGCAACTTCATTACTGATTCCATCTTCAAAATAAATATTATCTATTATTATATTAGATACAATAATGCCAATAGGAGATAAATTTTTTTTACACTTTGATAAAATTTCAGATAAAAATTCTGTTTGAGCCAAAATAACATTGCTAGATAAATTAGAACTACATTCTTGAACAGCACCTATTGTTATTTCCTTTACATATTGCGACATTGCATAAAAATTTCCAAACTTCTTATGTAATGAAACAATTTGGTCTGCTATAAGTTGAAAATAAATTTTCATCCTTATTTTGATTTTTCTTTGGTCATTACTAGTCATTTTGATTTCGAGATTTTCAGTAGATGTATGAATAGGATATTGATGGATCCTAACTAAAAATGGACGTCGCCAATATATGCCTGCTTCCAAAGGTTCTGGTGCTACTACATGCTTTCCTACTAAAGAAACTTCAACTCCTACAGAGCCTTCGTCCACTCCTTGCCAACCAAAACACAATAAAAACACACCCATACAAATTACAACAAATAAAACAAAAATACGAATCCCAAGTTTCATTACACAAACTCCTAAGTAAAGGAATATTATTTTTCCCTATAAAATTTTATTTAGATTTCATCTATATTCTGTTATGATATGAAAAATAACAACATTAATTATTCTGTTATGATATGAAAAATAACAACATTAATTCTATCCACACAATATTTTGTATTCTATAATATAATACATTAATTCTATCTACACAATATTTTGTATTCTATAATACATTATTATAATATAAAAAATGAGAACAATATGAAAAAATCAGAAGGTAATATAAAAATCGTTGCTAAAAATAAAAAAGCACAACAACTTTATTTTTTCGAAGAATTTATGGAAGCAGGCATTGAACTACAAGGCACCGAAGTTAAATCTATACGTCTTGGTAGAGTAAACTTAGCGGATGCATACTGTAAAATTCACAAAAATCAAGAAATATTTCTGTTTCATGCCAATATTGCTGCCTATGATAATGGTGGCTATACAAACCATAACCCTACAAGAAAACGTCGTTTATTACTGCATAAACGAGAAATCATTAAACTTCGTACTAAACTACAACAAAGAGGCTTTACCTTAATTCCTGTTTCACTTTATTTTAAACGAGGTTGGGCTAAAGTGGAATTAGGACTTGCTAAAGGTAAACGAAAAGCAGACAAACGAGAATCGCTCAAACAAAAAGAAGCACAAAAAATGATGAAAAACTATCGATAATACATATTCATATATTTTCATCATATGATAAATATCATCAATGTTTCTCCTATAAAAAAACATAGCAAAAATGTTATGCTTTTTTTATAGGATTGATCTTATCAAAAATTGACTACAAAACGTACACCAAATATAGACTCTGTTTCGCTCTGTTTAACACCTGAACGTATTATAGACATTGAATTACGCAGAGGATGTATAACATGACTGCCTCGAATCACTTTAATCGATGAATTAAAGCACCGTGCAGTATCATCTAGGGGAGCGTTTTGATAATGAGGCATCCAATCATCTTTGCACCATTCTGATACATTCCCAGTCATATCATACAAAAAAAATGGATTGGGTTTTGTTCGACCTATTAGTTGTATTGAGAATATATTAGAGTTATTGCTTAATTTAGAATTTTCTAAACATAATGAATACTTTCCATGAATATGTATATCTACATTATCACCCCAAAAATATAATGTATCTGAACCTGCTCGACAAGCATATTCCCATTGTGCTTCTGTAGGAAGACTCCATTGTACATTAGATTTTTCATTCAATCTTTGACAAAAATTTTGGCAATCTTCCCAAGAAATAAAGGTTGCTGGTGCTAAATCATGCGATGACAAACGGTTTAACCATGGTTCAGTAGTCATCACTTGTTTCCAATTTTTTTGCGTGCATTCATATTGAGACATCAGAAAAGGTTTGGCAATAGTAACTCTACGGCTTGGTAATACAATTTGATTAATTGTTTTTATTATTTGTTGAGATGTTCTCGAACTCCTGCTTAAAGTTTCAATATTTTTTTTATTAAGTCCCATAACAAAATTACCAGGTGGAATTAACGCAAATTTCATACCTGTTTGTTCATGAAGATAAATATCTATTTCACATGTACCATATGCTTTTTCTTGGTAAATAAATCCTTCTTGGTGGAGGAGATTTTTATATGGCTCTTTATCAAAAGAACATAAAATTTGACTTTGCCATTCATCCTTTGCTATATTCTTTTCTTTTTCAGGTTGATTATCTTTCTCCGATGTAGTTATATAGGTCGATTGATCCTTTTTTAATATTGTTTGTTGTTGAGATATTTCATTTGTTATTGTTTGTTGTTGAGATATTTCATTTGTTATTGTTTGTTGTTGAGATGTCTCATTTTTTGGTGAGACAGTAGTAGAATTTCTAAATTGTTGAAAATTGTTTCTAAATTGAAGATATATAATAATACAAATAATACATAGTAAAATTATACATAATGTAATAAAAATATAAATCCAAGTTTTATGAGTTCGCATCCATATTTTATGATAATATTCTTTAGAGGGGACTCCTGTTCCATCTAAAAAACGATACAATTGACGTGCCATTTGACTCGCACTAAGATAACGGCGATTCGGTTTTTTTTCTGTTGCCTTTAGTATAATTTCTTCTAAAAATTCAGGAATTTCTGGATTAATCTCTCTAGGTAAAGGAATATCATGATTTTGTATATGATTTAACGTATCATATACATTAAGTTTTGCATACGGTTGATGTTTTGTAATTAAATGATATAAAATCATTCCTAAACTATATATATCGGACCGTGCATCTGCTTGGGCAGTGTTGCCATCTGCTTGTTCTGGAGACATATATAGTAAGGCTCCCATCACTTCACCAGTTCTTGTTAAATCTATTCCACCATTTCGACTCATTTTGGCAATCCCAAAATCAATCAAAACAGGTTCCCCATTGGGACGTACTAAAACATTTAATGGTTTTAAATCTCTATGGACAATGTCTTTTTTATGAATATAAGATAATGCTTCTGCAAGTTTTACAATCACTTCTACAATTTTATAAAAATCTTGTTTACAATATTTATTCACATAAGCAATTAAAGGTATGCCTTCAATATATTCCATGACTAAATACGGTTTATTCAGAAATACACCTGCATTATAAATTTTTACAATATTTTTATGTTGTAACTGTGCACTAATCTTCGCTTCTCTTACAAAACGTTGAAGTAAAGTAGATTCTTCAGATTCAGCCTCTATTAAGATAATTTTAATAGCTACTGTTCGATTTAAGGCATGATCGAATGCTAAATAAATAATTCCCATACCTCCACGACTTATTTCACGAAGAATTTCATATTTTTCAATATAATCTCCCACTTGAAATTCTGTTTTGTTTTGTTCAGTTAAAGAAATTTCTGTATCCATGATCAACCTTTTGAATCTATGTTTATTTTATTTGATTTTAATTCATAATAATACTTACTCATTATATCGATATATTTTTAGAATGCTATTATTTTATTGCGATTTTTGATTTTTTAATAAAATTTTAACATCATACAATTATAATATAATGTATAAATACAGAATAATATAATGTATAAATACAGAGAATGTATTCTATAATGTATAAATACAGAGAATGTATTCTATTATATTTTAAAAGTCATAATGAAAAACACTGTACGAACACAGGATAATTTATTTTCATAAATGTTAGGTGAAAATAATAGTAATATTTTGCGTTTTTAAAAAAAAATTTAAAAAAAATATTTTGTTTGAGGCTTATACAATAAGGATGAGGAATTGTTTAAAAAAAAAATAAAAAAAAGTTATTGACTTTTTAAGAAAAGATGTTTTAATAGAGCCATAATGAAAATTTGAGATGAATCGAGAGATGAATCGAGAATTTTAGATCTTTGACAATAGAGAGAAACGAG
>JAGOMP010000014.1:13080-52546 GCA_017993505.1 Planctomycetota bacterium | reverse complement strand
GCCCCAGAGCAACCTCCCCAGAGCAACTTTCCTCCCCAGAGCAACCTCCCCAGAGCAAAATAACTCCCCAGAGCAACATTGCCTCCTCAGAGCAAGTTACCCCCCCAGAGTAACTCAGAGCAAATCCCCAGAGCAACATTTACCTCCCCAGAGTAAATCCCCAGAGCAACCTCCCCAGAGTAAATCCCCAGAGTAAATCCCCAGAGCAATATTTGCCTCCAAAAAATAAATTGCCCTAGAGCAGTTGCCTGCCTAGGGCAATTTGAAAAATGCAAATACTTTGTTTTTTTATGCAAGGAGTCGGGCGATTTTTATTTTTTGTTTTTTTTATGCAAGGCGTCGGGCGATTTCTGTTTTTTGTTTTTTGGTAAGATAGGGGGAGGTTTGTAATTGTCGTAATGTATCTTGTACTCCGTGGATTTCGTCTCGCAATCCTTCGTATAGTGCGTAAAGTAATTTTTCTCGTAAATTGTCTGTTGCTTTTTTAGTAGGTGCAAGTTTAGGAGATTGGATAAGTTGACTGATGCAGTTCAGTAGGTCTTCTCTGTCTTCTGGACTTTTATAATCATTAGATTGTATAAAGTCAAGGAGTGTTTCTGTTGTTTTTTGAGCTGTGTCAATGATTTCTGGAATGTGAATATTAGCAAGGAGTTTTGTGAGAAGTTGTGCCACAAAGAATATGTCGATTTTCTTGTATAGTGCTTCGACGATGGTGGCTTTGTCTTTGTTGTTTAGATGTTGGTCTAAGCATAAGTTGGTGAGTACTTCTGCAAGGTCTGTAGTGTTTTTGGGACTCCAAATGATTTTTGTAGTTATAATGGCTTGCCATTTTTTAAGTAGATATTGTACAATAACTTGGCGTAAGGAGTTAGGTGTTTCTTGTGCCAATCCAATTCGTTGGAATCCTTGTAAAATGCTAGGGAGTAGGTCTGTATAGGCTGTTGTTTTTGCATCAAAGGCATAGATTATACCTTTTTCTAAGTGATATTCTTGAGAAAGTTGTTTAGGAAGTTTTCGATCCATGAGTGTTTGGTATAGTTGCACTACTTCTGTTTTATGTTCCCAAGTTGCAAAGGGTGAAGAAGCAGACCAGCCAAGTGCTTCAAGGATAAGAAAAGGAAATGATGTTTTGCATAGATGGAGAAATAGGTAGTCGCCAATGTCTTCTGTTGTTTCTTCATTGCATGCTTCTGAATGTGTCATTTTTCCTAAAACAAGAAATAGGCGTCCTTCGCAGTCAAATTTATTTTTAATAGATTTTTGACAAAAGTCATATATTTTTTTCCAATCTGTTTTTTCTTTTTTAGAAAGTGTGATAATAACATCTGCTAGGATATCGCCACATTGGACAGCTTGTGAGGGATGCAAGGGATTTTTTAAAAATCGCAATAAGGCTGCAATGGCTGGTTTTTTTAAATTGCAAAGTAGTGATTTAACAGCAGAAGCGTATTGATCTAGTCTTGGTTTATGAACTTCCAAAAGTGTTTCTTCAGCAAATTCTGTTTTTAGTGAGTTTTTCACGTGTTTGTCAAGAATAAGCCAACTGTCCATCATAGAAAAGCGAAGTTCTTCTGGTGCACTAGGAAATACTTTGATGAATATTTTTAAAACTTGGTTGTACCAAGTAGTGCTTGTTGTATGTTTTTCGTGGATTTGATCTAGTAGGTGGATAATAGAAATGCGTTCTGTCACGCGAATAGATTGGTCAAATCGTTTTAAGAGTGCAGGAACGGCTTTTTCTCCTTGGCATATTAATGAATAATTGAGTCGAGTGTAGATTGTATCTAGTTCATCGCCTAAACCAACTTCAAATACAATTTTTTCCAAAAGGGATTCTGTAATAGGAACGTTATTTTCTATGAGAATAAGAAGTAAAAAGGCTCGAAGACGTGCTTTGTCTGCTTTTTCGATTTCTTTTGAAAGGAATATATGTAGGAGTTGCTCGTTTTTTATAGCAATAGCATGAAAAAGTTTTTCTG
Organism: Planctomycetota bacterium; assembly: GCA_017993505.1. Taxonomy (GTDB): domain Bacteria; phylum Planctomycetota; class Uabimicrobiia; order Uabimicrobiales; family JABWCH01; genus JAGOMP01. The sequence continues at coordinate 50,567 of JAGOMP010000014.1, read as the reverse complement.
CTTCTTCTTGTCTGTCGTCTAATTGTTCTAGCAAGAGTAAAATAGTACCACTCATGATTTTTTCTAGTATCACAATGTTTTCACTAGATAGTATGGGAATAATTTTTGTGAATGCTTGAAACATATTAGCAGCACAATGTTTATATTCTTTATCTGTAAGAATAGTGAGTAAAATTTGTAGAATAGAAGCTTGCGCCATGTCGTTGGCTTTAGAAAAAAGTGTACCTAAAGTATTTAATGCGTATTTTTGTTGTAATGGGTCTACTTGGTTTAAAATTTCCATACCATGAACAATTTCTTGAGATAGACCAAGTCTACCTAAGGCTAAAATGGCTTCTAATCGAACAAGACGGTCTGCATCCATGAGTGCATGTAGAAAAAGTAAGCTTTTTTCTTGTTGTGAAATGGGGGAAAGGCTGATTTTACGAATGGCTTCGATTTTTTCTTCCGAACGAACTGCAGTTGCTAGAACCATTTTTAGACGTGCCATTTCTTGGGATGGAAAAAGGTTGTCAATGCCTGGAATTTGTAGTTCTATTTGCTTGTTCGAGGTAGTTTGCAAACCAAGTTCTTGGACGTCTTTTTTCCATCCTGCTTCTGAAAGCACTTCTGCTTCTAATGCAAGAACTTTATGTGTGCCTTTATCTAAAATCACGATAGGATAGTGACGTTCTGGATCATATTGAGCTTGTAGTTTTTCAAATTCAGAGGGCTTATCCAGCACACTTTGTAAAGTTCGATCTTTGATGAGTGGTTCGAGGGGTCCATTAGGAGTACATAATTCAAGAAATGGCTCAGTAGTAAGATAGTTTTTAGAACGAAGAATGCCAATCCAAACAATTACCATCGGAGCAAGATTGTATTTTTCTTTTAATTCTTGAGGTGAACCTTGAAAAATTTGCATATGATTTCCCTTTATGATGGACTTTGTGTTTTTATTTTAATATATCATAGTTTATAAAAAAATGCTTGTTTTTTTTAGTATGATTTTTTATCTGCTACGATTTTGTTTGTATAGCATGCATTATTTCAATATTCATTTTCAATATAAAGGTATGTTGTTTTAGAAAATTTTGTCTCTTTTGTTTAATTCTTGTTGATAGAGAATGCATTGTTCTATTGTTAAGCATTTTTCAATTTGTGTCCGTATGTAAAGGTTGTATTGCATATCAGATAGATGTTTATATTCTGCACGATTTATTTGATATATTTTACAGATTGCAAGTTTTTGTTTGTCAGTAAGTTCTATAAATTCTTGTATCCAAAGTTCTTGGGAGTGAGTTTCTAAAATAAGAATTTGATCTTGTAATTTTTTTATTTCTGTTTGTAATGTTTGATGATTTGTTTCTAAGCATTGGATTTTTTCTTGTAGAATATTGTTTCTTTGTTCTAATCTTTGAATTTGAGCAATATAGGATTCTATGTTTATATCATTTGCAGAAGAAAAAATAGAAATAGAAAATCCTACTAAACAAGTTATGATGATGAAAAATAAGTAGATGTATTGTATTTTCATAGTTTTTTTCCTTTTTGTAGTGTTATGTTATTTTTTAGTATGCCAAATAAAATCACTAGGTTGGTGCCAGCCAATAGATTCTGTAGCAATTCCTTGTTGTATAGCTGGAACGTATTGAGTAGAACCATCTAAGAATAGTAGATTGGCACCGCCATTGTGTCGATTGGCAATGTCTTTATAAGGGCGTTTTATGCTTGTATCTGTATATTTGTAGAATGGATAATCTGTTCGTCCATCAACTAGTAAAACGATGCACGAAGGAGTTCTATCATAGAAAGTTAGATATTTTTTATTAGTGTAGGGACGTTCTGGCGAGCCAAGAGCACCGTTCATTTTTATACTATGTTGGTCTGGCGTGTCTTTATATTTAGAATAATGTTCCCAAGCTGGACATTGCTTGATAGTATGTAAGTTAGATTCGCCTAGATATACATCGATTCTATCAAACCAACATGTATTTTTTGTTTCATCACTATTTTTGTCTGGATGTGGCAATGCACCTTTATGATCAAGGATGTACATATGAAATGCAATTCCCAATTGTCTTAAATTACTACGACATTCTATGATGCAAGCTTGTTGTTTCAAGCCACTAAGCGCTGTTAATGTCATAGATGCTAAGATACTACTGACTGCCATAACTACAATTAGTTCGCATAATGTAAAACCATTTTGTTTTTTCATAATAAAATCCTTTCATTTTGTAGGTATTTGCAACCATTTTTTATTTAACTGATTTATAAAAATTAAAATTGTATTTCTATTTCTATTACATTCACGTTTTGGACAACGCTTTTTCTATCTTTATTATAATTGCGTTTTGGACAACGCTTTTCTATTTCTTTATTATATTCGTGCTTTGGACAACGCTTTTCTATTTCTATTATATTCACGCTTTGGACAACGCTTTTTCTATCTTTATTATAATTGCGTTTTGGACAACGCTTTTTTATTTCTTTATTATATTCGTGCTTTGGACAACGCTTTTCTATTTCTATTATATTCACGTTTTGGACAACGCTTTTTTATTTCTATTATATTCACGTTTTGGACAACGCTTTTTTATATCTTTATTATATTTGTCTCTGTGACAGCACTTTTGAAATGCAATGAATAGAAAGTACAAGAAAAAAGTATGATTTCTTTTGTAAATGTTGTATAATAATTTTCATGATAAAAAATAGATTTGCAGATACGGAATCATTGTTGAGAATTATGTATGGTTAGTGTTTTATATTGTATTGTTTATTGTTTGCTAGTTGCATGCTTGACAAGTTGCACAACAAATTCTTTTCAATATGGGAATATTGTGCAAAAAAAAGAACAAGCATCGCAACATTTAGAAACTGCTTGGAAATATTTAAAACAAGCAGAATGGAGTGATGCTTTGTTGTATGCAAGGAAGGCAAATAAGGAGAATTTTCGACTTGTAGAACCGTATTTTTTTGAAGCTGCCAATGCTTTAATACAAGCAAAATATATGCATGCATTGAGTTGGTTTCAAAAAGTGAAGATTTTATTTCCCAATCATATGTGGACTAAAGAAGAGATAGCAGGACATAAAACTGCATTTTGGCGTGAGATTGTTCAATTATTAAGAGAAGATTGTCCTCAACAAGCTTTAAAGTTATGCCAAGAAGCTATTCAAATGTATTCTGAAACTCCTATTTTTTGGCTGTTGAAAGCAAAATGTTTAGAAGAATTACAGTGCATAAATGAATCATACCAAGCGATTGTACAGGCTTATGATAGAGATCCTTATAGTTTAGAGACTGTACAAATATATAGAAAGCATTTATTTCAAAGGCAGGAATATAGGAAAGCGTATGAAATATGGAAGAAAATTACACCAGAAAAAATTACATTAGATTCTCAAAATTATCTTTGTTCTTTGTATAAAACGTTGAAAGCATGCATAGAAAAGGTTGACAATCCAACGAATGAAAATCTTTTGGAATTAGCACAAATTTTAGAAAAAATTGGGTGGGAAAAAGAATCTTTACTTGTATATCAAAAGATTCCGCACCAAGAAAAAAAAATTAAAGAATTGGAAAGTCATCTTTGTTTTTTAAAAGATATGAAAATTCTTTTTCAAAAACATTACAAAACTTTGAAAAAAAATACAATCCAAATCTTTGATGATATTGCTATATTAGCGAAAAAAAATAATATTGATGTAAATTGTACACCATCTTATAATGTACAAATATATTATTCTGTTGTGCGTGAACCTGATGTATTTTTTCTAAAAAAAGATTCTTTGATGGCATATTTAGCTCGCTATAATAAAATTTTTGACATATCCAACAATTATGGATATGTAGAAGCACGTCTTATGAATAAAATTTCTCATACAAGTCATAGTTATCAATCAAAACAATACCAAGTGATTGTAGGCGATGAAACTATCATTGATCATTATGTAGGATATCAATCTGCAACTCCTCGAGTAGCCGGTCGTACGTTTATGAATCAAAAGGGGTTTTATATTGCATTAGATACTATTCGACCTAATAAGAAAATGTTAGAAGAATTGCAAAAAATTTTACAAACTAACACAATCAATGAAACTTTTTGTTTTGATAATATTGAATATCATCAAGATTTGCATTATTGGTTTTTAAAAAAATCATATGATATAGGGAAATCTCTCCATTCAGAGGAGTTATATATAGAGTTTCTAGAACGTTCTATGAATATGGTTCATTTTCATGAATTAGGACATGTGATAGATTTTCCTTGTTTTATTCCATTTCATAAGAATATTCCTAATTTATTTCGAACGATTTATAAATATAATTTTTCTGTGACAAAAATTCATACTCGTTTTGAAACGATTGCAGAATTGTTTGGGCTTGCTAATTCCCAATATCCTTATTTTTATTTAGCACAATTAATGCAACGTTTAAATGTTCAATATGAAAGTATTTTTCAACTTGTCCCATGGGCTTGGTATGGGAAAATGCCCCAAGAAGATCCTTATTATCTAACTTCGTATAATATTTATTTAAATTTTCAAAAAAAATTGCAACAAGATGGTTTCACAATAGTAGATATTCCGAATATTCCTCGTCCTTTGTTGCAAAAATATTTGAAACAACTTTTGCAAGATTCTGATTTATGTAAAAAGTCTTCTCATGACAAAATATAATTTTTTTTCTATTTTTCGTAAATTTCTATATTATGCCAAACCTTTTAAAAAGTTATATATTTTTTCATTTATCGTAATGCTAGTAAATTTAGTGATAGAGTTAATCCAGCCAATTTTTTTACAAAAATCACTACAAAGTATTGAAAAATGTTTACCTAGGGAATTAAAAATTTATGCTTTATTTTTTTTATCTACTATTTTAGGAGATTATATTTGCCGAGTATCTTCCTATTATATGATACAAAGTGCATTTATTCGAACTACATCTAGCATTCGTTCTGCTTTGTTTCATAATATTTTGAAACAAAATATGGCATATATAGATAAAAATCCTTCTGGAAATTTATTAAGCAAAATAGTTGGTGATACAGTAGCATTAAGTTCTGTTTTACATGGTGGTACAGTCACTATTTTACTTGATTTTTTGACTATTCTTGGCTATTTGTATTTAATGTTTGCCTTAGAATTGCAACTATCTATGATTATGCTATTTACCCTGCCGTTTGTGACTATTTTTGTTCATTGGATTGGCAAACAATTATATAGTCAAACTCAAAAAATTCGCCAATGCGTAGCACAAATGACAACGTTTATGAATGAGTCTATTCAAGGCGTAGAAATTTTACGTCTATTTCATGCAGAACAACAAAGTCGAAAAGAATTTCAAAAATGGAATGAACAACATCGTAATTTATGGTCCCAGAGTAATTTTTATGATGCACTATTATTTTCTAGCATTGAGGCAATTTCTTTTATAACACAAGGATTAATTATTTATGTAGGCTGTATTGTACTAGATGAGTATGTTCCATTAAGTACTGTCATTGTATATATTCATTTAGTAAATAAAATTTATCTTCCTATTCGTGATTTTAGCATGAAATTTGCAACGATTCAAACGGCTCTAGCTGCTTTGAAACGTATTTTTACACATTTAGAAATAACTGAGCCACTAATAGAACATGAATATATTGATACATTGCAATCTGTCCCTATTTATATGAAAAATGTATATTTCCGTTATAATGAAAGTACGTCAAATGTTTTAGATAATATTAGTTTAGAGATTCAACCATATACAACCACTGCGTTTGTAGGAACAACAGGAAGTGGGAAATCTACCATTGCCAAAATTTTATTACGCTATTATGACAATTATCAAGGCAATATCACCATTCAAAATAAGGAATTAAAAAATATCAACAAAGATAATTTAAGAAAATCGATTGCTCTGATTCCCCAAGACATTACAATTTTTCCTGGAACTCTTCGAGAAAATATTACTTTATTTGATCCTATGATTTCTGATGAAAAAATTGTGCAAACTTTAGAAAAATTACAAGCTCATACTTTGTTGCAAAAAGGCAATTTGAACCAGAGAATTCTTGAAAATGGAAAAAATTTATCAGCTGGTCAACGTCAATTGATTAGTTTTGCTCGTGCTTTTATTTTAGATACACCGATCATTCTTTTAGATGAAGCCACTTCTAATATTGATTCTGTGACAGAAACTTGGATTCAAAGAACATTGCAACAATTGACTCACACAAAAACATTGATCATCATTGCACATCGCTTAGCTACGATTTCTCACGCTGACCAAATTTACGTTTTAGAACAAGGAAGAGTTATACAATCTGGCACTCATTCCACATTACTTCAAGATAAAAATGGATTTTATGCTCAACTTCATCTCACTCAATAAGTATTCAATAATATAAAGGAGAACATGATGAATGCTCCAATCGTGCATAAAATAAAAAAATGTTTTATAATAATTATTATTATTTGTATTTTTATTTTAATTTCAATATTATATGGTAAGATATATCATCAAAATAAAACGATTCGTGAAAAAGAAACTATCATTGAACAAATGAGAATTGCTTCCTTGCAAATGCAAAAAGATTGGCAAATAAAATGGGAAGAGCAGAACAAAATAATACAATTAAAAGAACATAATCTTGAAAAACAAAGTCTTGCACTCAAGTACCAACAAGAAAGATTTGATAGAAAAAAGCAATCTGCTATCCAAGAATTGCAAAATATTCAGGAAGAATTGCAACAAACATCATACCAACAAGATAAAAATAAAACAAAGTTGCAGGAGCGAGAAAAAATTTTATTACACCAAGAAGACACATTAAATAAAAAAGAACAACAATATCAAGAATCTGTAGAACAAAGTTTAAAAAATATTCAAAGTGCTGAAAAAAGTGTGTTACAACAACAAAGTGAAGCACAAGAAGAAATAGATAAATTAAATTCAATTGCAAAAAATATTTTTTATGAAAAACAAGATTTAGAAAAACAAAAACTAGAAATTTTAGCACAAGAACAAGATTTGTTTGAAAAAGTGCAAAGAGTAGAACGACGAATTGAAGAATATGATAGAGACATTGCATATATTTATAAAAATTTTCAAGAATTATTTGAAACAAGTAAATATCATATTCGAAATGATATTGGTTCTACCATGACGAATATTTATGATTACCAAGTTTACCAACAAGCTTATCATGAACTAAAAAATTTTTTGTCACGAATTTATAATGATTTAAGAAAGTTAGAAAAAAATCATAGATGGCATTTTGATGGAAAAAAACGTCGTGCTAGAACACGAAAATATCTTTTAGATTAAAGCACTACAGAAATACAAGGTTTCTGTTTCCAGCACGAAAATATCTTTAGATTAAAACAATACAAAAATACAAATATCTTATTTTATATTGTTTTAATCATAAATTTTTCAATAGTTATAAAAAAAATAAAACAGCAAAAAAAATAATTTTATTCTTTACTCTATTTTTTAGTAAGATAAACTATTCTTTGCAGTATTAATAAATACTTTTTATATAAAAAATTATGAATAAAAATATAGAAAATTTGAGTGAAATATTATGACAAAGTTGGAAAGAATTCAAAGTAATTATACATTTGAAAATTTATATAATGTTATTTGTGACAATGGTGAAAAAATTGCTGCAGAATATATGGTAGAAAATGAAATTCAAAAAATGTCCTACCATAATTTTCAGAATATCACAGAAAAATTGGCAGGAAAATTACAGAAGCTGTTAGGAGTGGAGAACCTTGGAAAGTATGTAGGAATTCATTTAGATAATTGTCCTGAATGGATGTGTATATTTTGGGGATTATTGCGTGCTGGTTTTCATCCGATTTCATTGGATTTTCGTGCTTCTCGTGAAAATTTGCTACATCTATTGAAACATTCTGGTGCCATTGCTATTCTTACGAATGAAACTGAGATAATTTCTCCAAATGTCCAACAAATTTTAAAAAGTACCTTATTAGAAGATCTTGATTCTGCACCCTCATTACAAAAAGAACAATGGGGTATTTATTTTGCTATATGCACTTCAGGAACAACAGATTCCTCAAAAGTTTTTGTGTATCATGCACGAGCTTTAATGTCCAATATAGTTTGTTCATGGTCTACGTATGAAAATAGTCGATTTTTGATGTTACCAGATGCAAAAATTTTAGCTTTTTTACCACTGTATCATATATTTGGGTTGCTTGCTATGGGAATTTTCCCAATGATGTATGGTTTAACTCTTGTATATATGAAAGATCGTTCTCCTCTCACATTTGTAGATACATGTAAGCGTCATAAAATTACGGAAATTTATGCTGTTCCTTTGTTGTGGAATAATTTATTTGCAAAATTGCAAAATAAAATTCGTCAAGAACCTTGGTGGAAGCGTATGATATTTCGTAGTTTGCAAGGTGTGTCGATCTGTATACAATTTTTTGCTCCTGAATGGGGTTCTAAGTTTGTCAGAGAACATTTTTTTCGCTCGTTGCACAATCAATTTTTAGGTGTAAATCTTCGCTCTTTTTTATCTGGAGGTGCATATCTATCACCTCAAACAACTCATTTTTTTATCAGTATTGGAATTTCCATGGCATGTGGTTATGGAATGACAGAGGCTGGAATTGTGTCTGCAGAAGCCAGTTCTAATTTTTTACTTCGTTGGAACAATTCTTTAGGCGGTATATTTTCATCATTAGAAACAAAAATTGTGCCCGTAAAAGATTTCAAGAATAAAGAAGTTGGTGAACTATATTTCCGAGGTGATTCTTTATACACAGCTCGTTTAGTCCATGGTGAATTGATTCCTCGTGAAAAAGACGTTGACTCTGAAGGCTGGTATGCAACAGGTGATTTAGCCATTATTCGCCATGGTTCTTTATATTTACAAGGTCGCATCAAAGATACAATTATTAAAAGCAGTGGTGAAAATATTTATCCAGATGAACTAGAAGAAGCATTTCGTACTGTAGAAAACATCGAAGAAATGTGTGTTTTAGGATTACAGGATGAAAAAGGGAAAGAATCTGTTGTGTTAGTCATATATTTAGGTGTTGATCCTACTACAGAATTTATTGACCAAGTTTCTATGCGTATTTATGAACGTAATCTCAAACTTCCTTTGTATAAACGTTTAGACTTAATTCTTGTATCTCATCAAGGATTACCCAAAACATCGAGTATGAAACCACAAAGGCAAGTATTGAAAAAAGCACTAGAATCTAAAACTTGGGAAGTGACTCCTATTTCTTTACATACTATTGTGAATAAAATACCAAAAGTAAAAGCGAAAAAACAAGACGATATTAACCAAGAAGTCAAAGAAGGCGTTCGCAGTATTTTTGCTGAAGTATTGGGCATGTCTGTTCAAGACGTAAGTGATGAAGCACATTTTGTGGAAGAATTGGGGGGTGATAGTCTACAAGCTATTGAATTGGCAGCTTTACTAGAAAAAAAATATCAAGTTTTTATTTCTGATGCTACATTATTAGAATGCAATAATGTTACGGAAATTACAGATGTTATTTTAAAACAACTCAAGCAACAACCAAATCCTGACTCATGGCGAATCATTAAAAACAAAGTTAAACGTCAACCAATTTCATCTTTTGATAAAATTCGTGAACTTCAATACTTTCATAGACAAAAAGAAATGGCAGGCGAGTATAATCCATATTTTGTACACCATGATTCTGTTATTCGTGATACTTCTTTAGTTGATAATAAAGTGGTGATCAATCTTGGTTCTTACAATTATTTAGGACTATCAGGCGATCCACGTACAATTAAAGCAGCACAAGATGCTATTGCTCAATATGGAACTTCAGCTAGTGGGAGTCGTTTATTAACAGGTGAAAAAACATTATATAGAGAGTTAGAAAAAGAATTGGCAGAATGGAAATGTTCAGAAGATGCGATTGTTCTTGTTTCTGGACATGCTACGAATGTGACTTTTGTTGGCAATTTTTGTAATGAAAATGACTTAATTATCTATGATGCATTGAGTCACAATTCTATTGAACAAGGATGTCGCCTTGCTAAATGCGAATCTAAAGCATTCCCACATAATGACTTTCACACTTTAGATTCCATTTTAGCACAAAATCGAAATTATTATGAAAAAGTTTTAATTATCATTGAAGGTGTTTATAGTATGGATGGAGACATTGCTCCAGTTCCAGAATTTGTAGCTTTAAAAAAGAAATATGGTGCTTTCCTTATGGTGGACGAAGCACATTCTGCTTGTGTCTTAGGAGAATATGGGCGTGGCGTAGATGAATATTTTAATCTAGAACCAGATGACATTGATATACGAATGGGAACGCTTTCGAAAGGATTAGGTACGTGTGGTGGATATTTAGCTGGAAAGAAAGATTTTATTGAATATCTGCGTTATAGTTTACCTGGGTTTGTTTTTAGTGTAGGAATTAATCCTGGAAGTGCCGCAGCAACACTAGAAGCACTCCGCATTCTAAAAAAAGATAATTCTATGGTACAAAGGTTGCATAAAAATATTGACGTATTTTTAGAAGAAGCCCATAAACGCAATTTTCATACATGCCTTGCACAAAAAACTGCGATTATTCCCATTTTAGTTGGTTCAGATGAATCTGCATTTATTCTTAGCAAACTTTTACAAACTAAAGGCGTTTTTGTTCCACCTGCAGTTTATCCTGCAGTTCCTAAAGGAAAAAGTCGACTCAGATTCTGTATCACTAGTGAGCATAAACTAGAACAATTGATTTACGCTTTAGATGCTTTGCAAGAACTTGCTCAAGAACATCAAATTCAACTTCCAAGTTATACTCAAACGATTGCATCTTAAATATATGTATGTAGTATATATAAAATTAAAAGTTATGTTGCTACTTAATATTAGGTCGTACTTGTTACATTTATAAGTCATATGAAAACCATTGCTATTGAATATAGAAAACCGTTGCTACTTAATATTAGGTCGTACTTGTTACATTTATAAGTCATATGAAAACCATTGCTATTGAATATAGAAAACCGTTGCTACTTAATATTAGGTCGTACTTATTATATTTATAAGTCATATGAAAACCATTGCTATTGAATATAGAAAACCGTTGCTACTTAATATTAGGTTGTACTTATTACATTTATAAGTCATATGAAAACCATTGCTATTGAATATAGAAAACCGTTGCTACTTAATATTAGATCGTACTATTACATTTATACCTCATACTAAAACCAGTGCTACTTAGATAGATGCTTATTTTAAACAGAGGTAAAAAAAATGCAAAAAATATTTTTTGCATTTTTTTTATCTTCAGTATATAGGATATTTTCATAATTTTATTTTAGAAAGTGATTGTAGTAACGTCCATTTTAAATCGCCAGCATGCCAAGGAAGTTGAATAAAATCAAAAAAACCTAGTTGAAAAAATTGTGGTTCTAAATTTTTTTGTTTAGTAGGTAAAATTAAAATAAATATTGTATTGGGTGATTCTTTTCGTTTTTTTTCATATTGTTCTTGTAACATTTCTAGTATATCTAGTTCTATAAATAAAATGTTACATTCTTCATTTTGTGTATCTGAAACAAGTTTTAATGGCATAGGAAAGTATTCTTTGATTTTTGATAATGTTTCTTCTAACTCAGAGTATTGAGTACCCCAGAGTCCCATTTTAATTCCAGAGGAGAATCTTTTATTGACGACTTCTGGCAATTCTAGCATAAATCCCCAAGTTAATGTAGTTAAATAAGCGGAACATTCTTTTAAATATCGTTGAATTCCAGCACGCCATTTTTTTACTCGTTCTACTGTTTTTGCATCTGTATTTCGAATAGTAGCTTCTGTTTGTACTTTGAGAACGTCTAAAGTAGGATCTTCATCTTGGCTAATATGTAAAGTAATTTTTAATTCACTGCCTTTTTCAGCACGCCAAATAGAAACAGTTAAAAACATAGCCAATAAATTGCAAACTTTATTGCTATCACATTGTATTAAAATAGTAGGAGTATCAGATTCAATGCAAATAGAAATGTTTCTATTATGTATATTTGACTGTAAACTTTCTAAGACTCGTTCTAATAAAGAACGAAATTCAAAAATGCCATATGCATTATTTTCAGTGTTAGGTAAAATACTATTCCATAATATTTCTGACTGTCTAAACAACCGAACTACTTCTAATGGAAAGTTGCCTGCAGAAGTCACTGCTCTTTGAATATAATTTTGAATATGACGGAGGAAATAAATGTCTGTTAATTGAATATAATCTGGCAATTCTTCTTTTTCTTCCTCTTTGCTAGTTTCATTTTCCTCCTCTTTTTGAACATCTGATAAAACTTGCCCAATATGTTGAAATTGAGACAATAATTCTAAAAATTTTCTAATACTTTTTTCAATTTCTAAAATTTGCTCAAACCGAAACATTCCAGGAGTATTTTTCAAAATATTTAATAATTTCTCTATTTTTTCAGTTTCTGCTACAATGGCATGCAATTGCAAAGATCCTGCACTATTTTTTAATTCGCTTAGGCTCTCTACTAATTCCAAAATAATCATACGGTTTAATGTGCCTCGTTGTAATAAATGAAGTCTTTCTTCAATACTTTCTAGGCGTACACGTAGATCATCTAAAAAATCATGCAGTACTTCTGGCTCTAGTTTTAACATTTCTAAAGTATAAGCAACGCTCTCTTTTTTTTGATCTTCTTTTTCTGCAACTTCTTCTTCAAGGTCACGAATTTTTGATACATCTTCTAACCAAATCATGCCACATGTTACAGAGTCACCATCCACAATTGGTTCCATATGCATTTTGTATTCGCGTAACCATATTTTATTTGTATTGCCTTCTTTATTATACGTAACATTGGAAATAAAAAATCGACGCAATTCTAAACTTTTTCCTATAAATATTTTTTCTAACCAATTTTCAAACGCTTGTAGTTGTGTACGCTGGGAAGGACTACGAAAAAATAATTGTGTTATCTTTTTCCCTTGTATATTTCGTTCATCTAAAAGTTGTTCTAAATAAGACGAATAATCTTGTAAAATTTTGCCGTCTTTGTCTACAAAAAAAACACCTACGCCTAATTTTTGTAGAACATTATTCCATAAAACACGCAAACTTTGTTCTTTTTCTTGCAATTTTTGAAAATTTTCTTGCAAAATTCCTTGCGATTCTTGGACAATTTTTGTTTCTTCTTGCAATTGATTCCATTGGTGCTTTTCTCGTTGATAACGAGACAATGCTCGTTCGCATTTTAATGGTAAATCTTTATTTAATAAATTGTTTGTATCAAATTTTTCGCCCAATAATAAAGAAATGCGAACTAAATAATCCCATAAATAAGAACCTGAAAAACGCCAAATGCAGAATACTGATCCACCTAAAAATCCAAAAAATAAAACAAAGCATGATAAAAATGCAATCCAATAACCTAATAAACCAGATATCAATAATCCAAGAAATAAAATAATAAAAATTCCTATCCAAACTCGTACAATAACAACAAAACTCCAACGCTCCAAGGCCATGCTATCACCTCAAAAAAACAACTTCCGACAAACCCAGCAAAATTTGATCATTATCGGCTAACAATGCTTCAGATATAAATTCACCATTGAGCTGAACACCATTTTGACTTTGTAAATCTATTAAAATAAAATCTTCATCATCTCGAATAATCTCACAATGAATACGTGATAATTTCATGTCAGAAATTTTAATGGTGCACTTGGATGATCTTCCAATCGTAGCATAATCTTCAAATAGATATTCTTGTCCATTAAAAATCAATTTAGCCATATACTTACTCCATTGATATAATTGAAGTTGGAAACGAAATGACAATAGAAAAACAAGTTCCCCATTCTACTTTAGTGCCTTGTTTATGAGCCACAGGCTTTGTTTTAAACATTCCACGTTTCAACCCAATGACACGGTCTGAAGTACATTCTTGAAATTCCATCCATTCATTGCCTACATGGACATAATAATTGCATGAAGAGGGCAAAACTGGAAAATTTTGTTGTTTTGTAATTCCAAACCATTCTATTTCATCTATATTTATATCTTTATTTAAGACAGCCTGAGGAGAAAATTCACCACGCATAATCAAAATAACTCGTAATTTTAAAGGCAATTTTTCTTTTCTACCTGATTCAAATATCCATTCAGAAGATGAATTTGTCCAACGAATCGTGTTTTCATCCCAACAAGAAAACCAACATAGAAGAACAGAATCAGATAATAAATCACAATTCTTTTTAATCCATATTGAATTCAACAAATTGGAATTCAACCAACAAGACTCTGATCTACCAGGCGGACATCGAAAACCACGCCAAAATTCTAAAGAATTCTGGAAAGGAGAAAATAAATAAACTACTTCTCCAATACCACCAGTTGCACGATATTTACCAGAAGTTAAATTTTTAGAAGAATAGAAATGAGAATATCCTTGTTGTACTGTAGCTGCTCCTGCATTTCGTAAAAGAATATGTTGTGATTCTTGCGAAATTTTACGAATAAAACGCAAACGTTGTTGCCCATACCTATCAAAATCTAATTCCAATCTAGCAAGCCCTCTTTGCAAATCATGATGGTATAAAGCTTCCATGTCTTCTTGGAGACATTCTATAATATTACGTGCATCTTCAGCAAACATTCGTTGTTCATCTGCTACTTTCCAAACATCCATCACTCCACGAAAAATGACCATTAATAAGGATCCTAATAATACTAATAATCCCATGGCCATCATTAATTCTACTAAAGTGAAACCAGAAACACGATTTTTCATAATGATTACCTATATATATTCTTATTTTGGAAATGCAATGAAAAAATTAGAATAAAAAAAGTGTATCATAAAAAAAATCAAAAATCAAGCTACAAAACATAAATTAAAACTAATAAATATAGAATATCTAAAAAAACATAAAAAAATAATAATATTGACAAAATAACAACTTTAAGATATAATTCAGAAAAAATACAATAGTAATGTATTTTCTCTGAAAATAATTTTCGCAACATACTGCATAACATGAAAGTGAAAATATGGATAAAGTAGAACAACATGTAAATCTAGTAAAAATAAACCAACTTTGGGCACCTTGGAGAATGGAGCTCATCAAAAAACCCAAAAAAAGTCCTTGTTTTTTCTGTGATTTTATTCCTCATCCAGATAATGATAAAGAAAATCTCATTTTAGAACGAAACAAATATACTTTTGTCATTATGAATAAATATCCTTATAGCAATGGTCATCTCATGATCGTGCCTTATAAACATAGTGGAAATATGGAAGAACATGCTATAGAAACATACGAAGAATTGATGGCAAGTACAGTAAAATGGCAAACTATTTTAAAAAATGTAGTCAATGCACAAGGATTTAATATAGGAATTAACATAGGTGCAGTTGCAGGTGCTGGTGTTGCAGAACATATACATATTCACATTGTACCACGTTGGTTAGGAGATACGAATTTCATGCCTGTTTTAGGGGATGTAAAAATCATTAACCAATCATTAGAAGAACTTTATGAAAAACTTTATGCAAAAGTATCTCAATAAATATATTTAGATCATAGAAAATTTTCTTTTCTAATATATTTTTCATAAAAAAAAGTAGCTATGTTTTATAGCTACTTTTTTTTATATACAGTCATAATAAAAATCCCAATCGTTTTTTTATTTTAAATTTTAGGGATTGTTCTGAAGAGATTGTACAATAAAAAAGATGGATTCTAAAAAATTATGTAATCTAAAAGATGGATTCTAAAAAATACAAAAAAGCATGAAACTAAAAAATTGTATAATATAAAAAAATAAAGGAAATAATAGAATAGAATCTTAGAATAGGATAAGACATAAAAAAACGGAGAGGGAGGGATTCGAACCCTCGGTACTCTAAAAGAGCACAACGATTTTCGAGACCGCCCCAATAAGCCGCTCTGGCACCTCTCCATTGGTAGAGTATACTATTCTTTTATCATTTGTCAAGTTTTTTTGTAAAACCTTCTTTTTTATTTATTGTTTCATTACTTTAGTATATGTTACCACGATGTATTTTTTATATATGTCTTATAGTTTTTTTTATGGTAAGATGCATTATATGTAATATAAGATACGATGTTATTCATTTATTTACAAAATAGAGGTTTAACTCCATGATAGAGTATTGTAAAAGACATAAAGAATTTGTGGGAATTTGTATTGTTTTGTTAATATATAATATATGGTGTCTTTTTTTTCGTACTTTTATATATGATGAATATTGGACATTTAATCAATTTATATCTAATGGTTTTGGATATGTTTATACTCATTATAATCCTAGCAATCACATGTTCTATTCAGAATTAGCAACATTAATATATGCAATCACAGGAAATGTTTTATTTTCTATGCGCATCATTCCTTGCGTGTGTTCTTTAGTCAATATTTTTTTATTATATTATCTATGTTATAAATTTTTTGGGAAATGGGAAAGTGTAGGAGCAGTATTAATATACTTAGGAAATTGGATGGTAAATTCTAAATTAGTAATGGGTAGAGGGTATACTTTATCTATGACTTTCTTTTTTTTAGTGATCATTCTCTTATATCATATCTGTCATAGTGAAAAAGTTACAAAACGTTGGTATATTGGATTTATCCTATGTAGCATTTTAGGAATTCATACATTACTTTCTTTTGGATATTATTTAGCCATTATTTGTTCTGTCAGCGGAATTTTTTTATTTTTATATCATCGTGACAGAATCATTCCATTATGTATTTCTTGTATATGTTGTATTATAGGTAGTTTTTTATTATGGATGCCCATGTTGATTGTCCAAGGATGTGAAAATTGTAATTATGATGTATCTACTTTCTTTTTTAGCGATCCCAGTACTATGGATAAGGTCCTCCACAGTGGTCTCCAAGATGTATTCCAAAATCGTTGGATCTTAGAAAATTCAGGAAAGACAATATGGGAATGTTGTGTCCATATTTGGCAAACAATAGGAAATGTTTTTCCTATATATCCTCATGTTTCTAGTTGTCTTGTATTGATCATTTGTTTTTTAGGTTGTTGTTTACAAAAAAATAAACAATCTTCTCTATACATACGTTTACTGATTGGATTAAGCTTGCCTATTACTTTAATTTTAATGATCCTGCAAGGAATCACGCCGTATTATCGAATCTATATTTATTTAGCTGTACCAATTTCTTTAGGTGTTGCTAGTATTCTTCATTTTATCATAGATTGGAAATATCAAAAAGTAATCACTTATGCATGTTATATTCTTTTTTGTTATTTTATCGTTTCCCTTCATTATGATTATTTTGAAAACTCATATCTACACGATACAAAATTTCAGAAAATTACTACTATAATTCCATGGAAATCAATGAAAACAATTTGTAGTTGTTCAAAATATTCCTTTGTCTATCTTGACTTTTATTCCAAAATCTACCATAAACAATTTAAAGTAGACATCCATTATCCTGATGTATTGTTAGTGTATGGAGAAAAATTAAAAGATAAAGAATGGTTGATCCCATATGAAAAACTGCCTTGGAAATGGGCGTATTCTGCTATGTATTGTGCATATCGTGATGATTATTGGATTGTCTATATCAGAAGATAATGATTATAATAATTCTACAATTAAGCTGTTTAAAACTTGCCAACCTTGTGGTTGGATATAAATTTGCTGATTTTCCAAAGAAAGTAAGTTTTGTTTGATTAAAAATTGTAAACGTTCATCTGTTATACTGCATTGAAAGCGTGGGATGCCTTGTAATGTTCGAGCTACAAGCATGATTTGTTCTTCGTGCATATCTTGAGGCGAAAGAGGAAGAGCATTTTCATAGAGGTTTTGTAAATCTTGTTCTATATAATGTTGGATATCTTTATAAGAAAACCGTCGATGATTCCATAAAGAATGTGCGGAAGGACCAAGGCCCCAATAGGGAATGCATTTCCAATATTTACTGTTATGTAGGGCTTGAAAGTCTTTCTTACAGAAATTAGACACTTCATAATGTATATATCCTTGAGACTGCAAATATTGATGAATCCATTCATATTCTTTTGAAAATTGTTCCTCAGAAGATTGTAAATTTTTTTTCCCTAAAAGTGTATGGGAATAAATTTCTAAAGGATATGTAGAAATATGGGGCGGTTGAAAGTTTTCTACCATTTGTTGCAATGTAGTATAAATAATTTGACTAGAAACTTGGGGAATAGCATATATAAGATCTAAACTAAAGTTTTCAAATGTGGATTGAACTTGTTGTATGACCTGCTTGGCTTGTTTTGCTGTGTGAAGTCGCCCTAAAAATTGTAAAACTTGGTCATCTAAGCTTTGTATTCCAATAGAAATTCTTTGTATTCCAATAGAACGATAAAATTTACATTTTTCTTGTGTCATGGAGGAAGGATTTACTTCCATAGTCACTTCTTGAAAAGTAAATGTATTGGTCAATTGTTGCATCCATGTTGCCAATTCATGCTCTTTTAATAAAGAAGGTGTGCCTCCGCCCCAATAGAGCGTATCTGGTTTCGTATCATAGGCAAAATGGCAAATAAAATCAATGTCTCGCTGTATTGCTTTACAATATTCATTGTATTTTGAAAAATTTTCTAATGAATAAAAAGCACAATATGCACATTTTTTTAAACAAAAAGGTACATGAATATAAATTCCTGGAAAATTTTGCAACATAATGTTTCCTAGTATACTGAATAATTGAAAAATAAAAAAATTTATATAATAATAGAATAAAAAAACAACTTGTAAAGAAAATTTCTTTTTGATAAAATAATTGCAGGAAAAGTCTAGTTTCATATCCACATGTAAAGGGAAAATATAATGATTGTACCGAATGTAATTGGTGTTATTTTAGGGGGCGGACAAGGAACTCGATTGCAACCCTTAACTCGTAGTCGTTCCAAACCTGCAGTTCCATTAGGCGGAAAGTATCGCTTAGTCGATATTCCCATTAGTAATTGTATTAATAGCTATATTCGACAAATTTTACTTCTCACTCAATTTAATAGTGTTTCATTGCATGACCATGTGTCATCTACCTACCAATTTGACCATTTCCATGACCAACATAATTTTATCCGAATACTTGCTGCACAACAAACGCCAGATTTAGAACTATGGTACCAAGGAACTGCAGATGCAGTTCGTCGAAATTTAAATTATATTTTAGATGAAAAACCAGATTATGTTATCATTCTTTCAGGAGACCAACTCTATCGTATGGATTTTCAAGAGGTTCTGAAAGAACATATTGCCAATAAAGCACAATTAACGATTTGTACAAAACCGGTGAAACGACAAGAAGCAAGTGAATTGGGCATTATGAAAATCAATCAAGATAGACGCATTGTTGAATTTTTAGAAAAGCCTGGTCCTACTGCTGATATTCATGATTTTAGATCTCCACTCTATGAAGAAGATGAACAATTTTTAGCTAGTATGGGTATTTATATTTTTAATATGTCTGTGCTAAGAGAAGTTTTACAAGTTAAAGATCATAAAGATTTTGGAAAAAATATTATTCCCAATGCCATTCCAAATTATAATGTATACAGCTATATTTTTGATAGCTATTGGAAAGACATAGGTACTATTGGAAGTTTTTGGGAAGCCAACCTTGCATTAACTGAAGTAGTGCCCCCATTTTCTTTTTATGATATGAAAGCTCCCATATATACTCATATGCGTTATTTACCACCTTCTAAAATCAATTGTTGTGATATCACTCGTTGTCTTCTTTCTGATGGTTGTATTATTTCAGGTCATCGCCTTTTAAATACAATTATTGGAATCCGTCAATTAATTGGTGAAGGCACAGTAGCAGAATATTCTATTCTCATGGGTGCTGATTATTATGAAATTGATGCAGCTTCTGATGATATTCCTATAGGAATTGGTCGAGATTGCTATATTAAAAATGCAATCATTGATAAAAATGTACGAATTGGTGATGGCGTGTATATTTCCCCAGAAGGAAAGAAAGATGGTGAAGAAAACGATAAATATGTTGTCCGTGACGGCATCATTGTAATTCCAAAAGGCACACGAATTCCTTCTGGCACACGTCTCTAAAACCTCCCCAATATATACGTGTTTCTTCAGAAGGAAAGAAATACAACGACGAAACGATTCAAAAAATTTCGTATACACATATTTCTTCTGAAGGAAAGACAACGAAGAAAGCGATAAATATACTATCCATGACAGCATGAATGAAGAAAACGAAAATAGTGCTGTCATGGATAGTATTATTAGTAGTATTCTAAAAGTCACATGTATTTTTCAATATATCTTTAACAACTCTTATAGCAACATATGAAGTCTCACTTCAAATTTTATTTATATCATAATGTGTTTACAATAATTTGCAAATAAAACAAAAAAATTTAAAAAAGTTCTTGCATTTGTAAAAATAATGTGATATAATATATTTCATAAAACAATCCCCGATAGCTCAATCGGTAGAGCGGATGGCTGTTAACCATTAGGTTATAGGTTCAAATCCTGTTCGGGGAGTTTTATCAAAAAAATAATAATCCCCGATAGCTCAATCGGTAGAGCGGATGGCTGTTAACCATTAGGTTATAGGTTCAAATCCTGTTCGGGGAGCTAAAGCTTCATATGAAAAGATATGGAGCTTTTTTTATGTCTATACATTATTGCTAATATTTTCAGGGAGTTGAAAATGTCAAAAGTTGTGGCTGTCATTCCTTGTCGTTTTGCCTCTATTCGTTTGCCTGCAAAACCTCTATTGCGTGAATCTGGTATGTATTTAGTAGAACATGTATATCGTGCTGTTTGTCGTGCGAAATGTTTAGATACAGTGGTTGTTGCAACTGATGACCAACGAATTTTTGATGCTGTCATAGAATTTGGTGGTCTTTGCGAAATGACATCCATCATGCATAAAAGCGGAACAGATCGATTGGTAGAAGTTGCAAGCCGTGTTAAAGGTGATATATACGTCAATGTACAAGGTGATGAACCAGAAATTTCGCCAGATGCTATTGAAGAAGTCGTTCATATTTTAAAAAATAGTAATGCACCTGTAGGAACATTGGCATATAAAATTACAGCAGAAGAAGCAATGAATCCTAATATTGTAAAAGTAGTTTGCAATTCCAAAAATCAAGCTCTATATTTCTCGCGTGCAAGAATTCCCTATAATAGAGACAATGCAGACAATATAGAATATTTAGGTCATGTAGGAATGTATGCATATACAAGAGACTTTCTTGTACAATATTCTAACTTAGGACGATCTCGTTTAGAAGAGATTGAAAAATTGGAACAATTGCGTGTTTTAGAAAATGGTTTTTCCATTGTTGTGGGCATTACAAATTATCGGTCTCATGGAATAGATACTAGAGAAGATTACGATGCTTTTTTAAAAAAATGGAAAGAAAATTCTTAACATTGCCTATAAAATAAAAGGAAACGATGGTGTTGTTATCGTTTCCTTTTATTTTATAAAAAAGATTTCCATACTTTCATAATAAAAGTTATAATATAAAAAAAACAAGAAAGGATAATGATTCTATGGAACAACGATTGCACCAAATACAAGAAATCGTACAAACTGCAAAACAGAATACTCCTATTTACCAAGAAAAATATAAAGAGATAGACATTTCTAATTTTACTTGGGAAACTTTTCAATCCTTGCCCTACCTTACACGAGAAGAATATAGAAATCGAGCACAAATTAATGATCTATATTGTCCGACAGAAGAAAGTCACTATGTTTTTATTAGTGGTGGGAGTACTGGCATTTCTAAAGCATCTTTTTGGAATATATCTGACATTGAAATAGCCACAACTACTTTAGCTAATACAATGAAACAATTGCACTTAGATAATAAAGATAGAGCTTTAAATTTATTTACTCCAGGGATGTCAGGCACTCATTATTGTTTTAATAGAGCCATGGAAAAAATTGGAAATACGATTATTCCATTAGGTGGCGACACAGAATGGGAAGTCCTTGTTCGATTTGTTCAAGATTTAAACATAAATGTTCTGATTGGGAATCCATCTACGCTAATATTAACATTAGAACACATCTTAAATAAAAATCCACAATATAAAGCAAAAACTATTTTTTATGCTGGTGAAAATCTTTCGCAAACACAGTATGAATTTATGCAACAACACACAGAGTATCTACATACGCCCATATATTCCTCTACAGAAACAGGAATTATTGGAACTGCATGTCCTCATTGTCAACCTGGAATTTTTCATTTAACAAAAACAGTCCATATTGAATTATTAGATAGAAATACAGAAAAAATAACACAAGAGAAACAAGGTGAAATTGTAGTTACAAGTTTACTTTCCCGCAGTGCACCTTGCCTTCGATATCGTTTAGGAGATCACGTTTCCTTTTTAGAAGAAATGTGTCCTTGTGGTAATTCTCAGCCACTTTTTCAATTGCAAGGTCGAACAGACGATGCGATTACCATTGGAAGTACGCATTGGTCTTATGATGAAATTACACTACCTTTAACAAAACATTTGCAAGAACAAAAAGGAAAAATAAGTTCTAATTATGCTATTCAATTACAACAAATAGAGCATAGAACGCAAATGACTATTCAATATCAACCCATGAACGCTACAAAGCAAGAAATTGAAACTTTGGAAGAAAAAATTGAAATTTATATGAATAAAGAACATCCCATTGTTTCACCTCTAGTTAAAAAAGGAATTTTATTCTCTGTTCAAGTGCAACGCATTGACAATTTTGAAACATTGAAAAATCCACAAACTGGTAAAATCCGCTTTGTGCGATATATATAAATTTGCAAATAAATAAAAAATTTTTATCTAGACAAGATGATAAACTAGGAGCATCTTATGTTTCAGATTGTTTGTCGAATGTGTAAATATACAGTAAAATTAACCGATTATCCAGATTCAGCAACTATTGCCTGTTCTAAATGTAATTATAATAATACGCTCGAAGAACATTCCTTTTATCTTCCTAAGTTGCGAGTTCTACAAGGTGATGAAGTCGGCAAAGAATTTCACATTCGAGGAAAATCCACATTAGGACGTTCTCAACTCAATACTATTAATATTACAGAACGAAAAGCCTCTCGCTCCCATGCTATGATCTATTATTTTACAGACAACTATGTAATTGAAGACTTAAAAAGTGGAAATGGCACTTTTGTCAATGGAAACGCAATTTCGATTTCTCCGATTGTAGATAATGATAAAATACAAATTGGAGACACAATTTTTTTATTTCGCAACCCATATAAATATGTCCCAAATGCTGATATGAGTCCCTTATATTATCAGTCTAAACATAAAGTTGTTTCCCGAGAATCATCCATTTGCGAACGAACACAAGGAGAGTTAAAATTTGATGCTAGCACTTCCTTTTTAAGTAACGATGAACAAATTCAAAATTTAATTGATTTAGGAAAAGCCAATAGTAAATTACGAATTTTAAATGAAATTTCCCAAGCAATTAGTTCTATTTTAGATTTACCAACTCTTTTGTCTAAAATTATTGACGTTGTTTTTCAATATATGCCTGCAGAACGAGGAGCTATTCTACTATATGATGAACAAACAAACACATTAAAAAACGAAGTCATTAAAATGCGTAATAAAAGTCAAGAGGAAAACATCCATATTTCTCGTACTATTCTTTCTCGAGTCGTAGAAGAACGCATTTCTATATGGACGACAGACGCATTATTAGATGATCGACTTTCTATTTCTTCAAGCATTATTGCAGGGAATATTCGCTCCGCGATGAGTGTGCCTATTTGTTATAAGGATAAACTTTTAGGAGTGCTATATATTGATTCTACAGAAACATTGACAGAATTTAATTTAGACTCTTTAGAACTTTTTTCAGCCATCGCTATGCAAGCTGCCATTTGTTTAGAAAACGCTCAATTATTGCAACGAATTGAACGTGAAACAGAAACTCGTACGCATTTGCAACGTTATTTATCCCCAGAACTCGTGGAGCAAGTCGTACAAAAGCAGATTACTTGGAAAGTAGGGGGAGAAGTTAAAAAAGCCACTATTTTATTTTCTGATTTAAGAAATTTTACAAAAATGACAGAAAATATTGGTGCAGAAGCAGTTGTGCAAATCTTAAATAATTACTTTACACGCATGGTAGATATTATTTTTGCACACAATGGAGTGTTAGATAAATTCATCGGTGATTCCATTATGGGATTGTGGGGCATTCCAGTTTCTCATCCTCAAGATACATTAAATGCACTTCGTGCTGCTGTTGCCATGCAAAAAGAACTTTTCTATTTTAATATCACACAAACAAAAAAATCTCAAAATACTTTAAAAATGGGAATAGGTATTAATGTTGGGGAAGTAGTTGTCGGTAATATTGGTTCTCCTAAAAGAATGGAATATACAGTAGTAGGGCCTCCTGTTAACTTAGCTTCTCGGGTAGAATCCTTAACAAAACGAAACCAAATACTGATTAGTGACAATGTTTTTCCAGAAGTAAGAAAAGGGGCAATTTTAATTCCTCTAGAAAAAGCAAATGTTAAAGGAATAGAAAGAGCAATTCAAATTTACCATGTATTAGGTATAAAAAAAACAAAACTAGAAAACTCTATCTTTTTTCTTCCTATTTTACTTTGGGATGAATCGAGCAAGGTATATTCTTGGGGAGGATTGATACAACAATATCATCGTAATATTATGCAACTTCACATAGAACCGAATATGCCTATCCAAAAAGGAGACACCATACAATTTATACTAGATATTCCAGACGTTACCCCTATGGATGAAATTATAGGAATATGCGAACGAATGGAACATATAGAATGTCCTAGCAAAATCGAAAATGAAAATGATTCTTATATAAATGTTACTATCTCTTGCAAAAATATTTCCAAACCAATACAACGATTGTTAAAAGAATTATAAAATATAAAGGAAATCTAATGAAACTGCCCAATGTTTCCAAAACATATCGAAATGTCATACGAATTAAAGAAATATTGCAAGTTCTCACAAAACATGGATTTGGACATCTTGTATCTAGGTTACAATTATCTTTACATATTCCTAGTTTGACTCCTTTTTGTTCTGATATTCCACACTATATCTCTGATGAATCTTTTGCTATGCGCGTGCGCATGGTTTTTCAAGAATTAGGTCCTACTTTTATTAAATTAGGACAAATTCTTTCTACTAGACCTGATATTTTATCTGAAGAATTCATTCAAGAATTTCAACTTTTACAAGACCAAGTGCCACCTTTTCCTAGTGAAACTATATGGAAAATCATTGAAGAAGAATTCCAAGCACCAGTGGAAGAAGTTTTCCCTTTTTTTGATAAAAATGCAATTGCATCAGGATCTATTGGACAAGTTCACAAAGCGGTTATTGAAGGCGGGCAAAAAGTGATGGTAAAAATCAAACGCCCAGGAATTGAAAAAATTATTTCTACAGATATCGCTATATTACGGTTTTTAGCTGAAATGGCAGAAATGTACATTGAAGAAGCTAAAATCATGCAACCAGTCATGATTATCGATGAATTTGCAAAAACAATTCATAAAGAACTTGATTTTACTTTAGAGGCTTCTTACACAGAGCGATTCTATAATTTATTAAAAGAAGAACCTGGAGTTTCTTCGCCTAAAATATATTGGGAATACACCACAAACAATATATTAGTCACAGAGAAAGTTCGTGGAGTCAAAATTTCCAACAAAGAAGAACTTCAAAAACTCGGCATTGACTGTATAGATCTTGCCGATAGATTCATCTATATTTTTACAAAACAATATTTTCTTTGGGGATTTTTTCATGCAGATCCTCATCCTGGCAACATTCTTGTAAATTCTGATGGAACGATTTATTTAATTGATTTTGGAATGGTAGGTCATCTATCTGAAGAATTAAAACAACAACTTGCAACGGTTATTCTAGCTTTATATCAAAATGACATAGATATTCTTCTAGAAGTATATATGGAAATCGGTGTATTTAGTCATGATGTCAATCGTCAAGAATTGAAAAATGCCATTGTAGAACTTTTAGAAAAATATTTTCACACACCTTTGCAACAACTAAATCTAGATAAAATATTTCAAGATTTTTTACAACTAGGCAGATCTTATAAAATTACGTTACCTAGAGACTTTGTATTGCTAGGGAAATCTTTTATAACTGCTGTTGCTGTGTCACGTGATCTAAA
This sequence comes from Planctomycetota bacterium, assembly GCA_017993505.1. Lineage (GTDB taxonomy): Bacteria > Planctomycetota > Uabimicrobiia > Uabimicrobiales > JABWCH01 > JAGOMP01. The sequence continues at coordinate 24,318 of JAGOMP010000014.1, read as the reverse complement.
TCCAGATTTTATTTGTTCTGATGCTATTACACCCCACATAGCATCATTTTTAAAAGCAAAATTCGCTCCCAAACGAATGATGCACATGGGTGTATCTTATATTTGGTCTTTATTTACACTTTTAAATAAACTGCCTAAAGATTTAAAAGATTTGCTCCGTCGTTTACAAGCTGGTAATTTAAAAATCGTTATTAAGCACGAAGGATTTGAAAAATATCTTTTTGATGTTCATCGCATGCTCAATCGTCTTACCTTTAGCATTTTAATTGCTGCTATTTACTTTACATCCTCTATTCTTATTCTAGCAGGAGTAGGGCCTAAAGTACAAGATGCCTCCTTTTTTGGAATGATTGGTTTATGGATTGCTATTTTTATGAGTATCTGGCTCATCATCGCCATTTTACGTTCAGGACATTTATAAAACATAAATAAATCGCTATTTGTCTCTAATAAATATAAGTAAATCGCTGTTTCTAACATAAAAAACATCGATACATCGCTATTTATCAATAATAAATCGCTGTTCATCTATAAACATATAAGTAATAAGTACATCGCTGTTTATCTATAATAAATAGCTGTTTCTAACATATAAAATATAAATAAATATTTCTATATATAAAAAAAATCATTGATGGAAAACTATCAATGATTTTTTTTGTTCCAAGATATTATCTAAAATATCATATGTAAAAAATAGTCTAAGAAGGGACAGAATAGCTTAAAAATTTAGAAAAAGCTCGGATAGCTTGGTCTGAACTGCGAAAAACAGGAATATTATGTTTTTCCAACATAGCTACAAGAGGATTAAAAGGTGTGCCACTGTCTACAGAAACAACAAATGGTTTGTTTGTTTCTTTTGCCAATCGAATGACTCGTTGAGGTAGACTATTTTCATCATAAATATTTTCTTTGTGCTCAGAACTTGGTGGAAGTGTGCTGTTTGCTGGTGAAAGAGGAACAATACAGAGAAGAACAGCATCTATATAATCTGCTTCTAAAAATACTTTTGTACTGTGGATGTATACATCATCATTTCCAGAAGGTGTAATATCTAAGGGATTGCTAATATTGGCAATTTCCTGAATGCGTCCTTTTTTATAAATTTCTTGTATTTTCTCTATTGTTTCTTGTTGTAGTTTTGGTGCTGTAAGATCTTGTAGGTTATCTGCAGTGCCTACAGATTCAAAGCCAGCATCGCTTACAATGCCAATGTTTTTCCCTTTGATAATTTTATTTTCCAGCCCTCTATGGAGTTTAATACTTTCTTCGAATTCTGTAAAGCTGTCTGTCCAAATAGCACCATATTTTTTTAAGATGTTTTTACACACTTGATATTCCCCAGCAATGGAAGCTGTATGTCCCATAGCAGCAGACTGCCCTTCTTTTGTACGCCCTGCTTTATAGACAATGACTTTTTTATTATGAGCATTGGCTCTTTTGAGATTTTCTACAAAGTGCATGCCATCTAAGTATCCAAATCCTTCAATATAGAATGCAAGTGTATTCACTTGTGATTTATCTGCAAAGTAGGATAAATAATCAGAAACACCAAGGTGAATTTGGTTACCTGAAGAAATAGCATATTGAAAATCAATTCCCAATTTACTCATGCGAGTGATTAGAAAAGCTCCGCTTTGACTTATAAATCCAATGTTAGAAGCAATTCCATTTTCAGCATGGAGTTTATATTCTGGGATAAAGAATGTGCCATAATTTCCAGGTACTGAACGAACTCCTAAGCAATTACCACCAACTAAAACTGGAGGATCTGTCATAGTTTGGATCATTTCTTTAATATTGGCTTCGATTTTTTGTCCTTCGCCTTCTTTTTCGCCCATGCCACCAGGAATGATAATCACAGAATTTGATTTATCTGTTTCTAAGAGTTCTTGAATGATTTTTGGTGTTTCTGCAGCATTGACAGATATAATGAACATATCGACTTTTTCTGGTAGATTAGAAATAGAGTCTACACATTTACAATCGTCAATCATTGTTTCATTGGGTTTGATAACGTATATTTTTTCGTTTGAAAATCCATATTTTTTAAGATTGTTTAAAATAATGCGTCCCATATTCATGGATTTGGAAGATACGCCAACAATACCTATTGTTTTAGGATGTAAAAGACAGTCAATTTTTTGGGCTGGTTTTTCCAATCTTTTTGCAGGCATATTTTCCTTAAATCGTAAAATAGCATCTAAAGCCACTAGCTTTCCATGACTAATTACAAGAGGATTAAATTCCATTTCTGCAAGAAGGTATTTTCCTTGTCCATAAGGATTGTAGTGTTGAGCAAATTGATTGAGTTTCCAAAGTGGTTGAAAAAAGTCAGTATCTTCAATGATTCGTTTTCCACCTCGAGTTTTGCCAGCTACTTTTTGGTAAATGAGTGTTTTTTCTAAATTTTCTTGCCAATGTTTTTGATCTAGATTATACAATAAATCATTGTAAATATTGTAATCTTCTTTTAAGACTTTTCCAAATAAATCAGTCTCTGTCCCACCTATTCCAGCAGTTAAAATGTGTCCAAAATCAGCACTCCAACGAATACCATAAAGGAGTTCACCACCAAATCCTGATTTGTATTCTAACATTTGACAAAGCAACATACCTTTATATTGTGCGTTTTGTTCTTTGCAAATAGCTTCGAATTTATGATAGACTGTTTGAGCGTTTTCTTTATTTTTTTCAATAAATTGTACGCCTCCCACGTCTGTTTTATGAAAAATTTGTGGAGAAACAAGTTTTGCAACTACTTTGTCTCCTTTAATTTTTTGTAGAGACTCATCTGTGAGTTGTTCTAGTGTTTCTATGAAAGCATAATCAGGAGTTTCAACTCCTATATGACGAAGAATTTGGTAAACTTCTGGTTCTAATAGAGTAGATCGTTGCTCTTGAAAAATTTGTTCGATGATTTGATCAATAGCCGAATACATTTTTAAACCTTTCTGATAATAATATTCAGACGGTATTTTTTTAGTATTATTAAAAAAAATAGATAGAATGTGCCTATCACTGAAAAAATTTATATTTTTTATGTTTTTATCTATAATGTATACATTTATATTTTTTTTATCTACGATATATATAGAAAAAATGTAAGGAAAAACAAAACAATGTTGCCCGAGATTCAGAACTCAAGATTTTTGATCAGAGATTCAGAATTAAACAATGTTGCTCCAGAGATTCTAAACTAAATAATATGAGCAAGGTTCTGAAGCAACATTGTTTTATTTATGTGGCTGACTATTCCACCAATCTAAGAAAAGATTATCAAAATATTTTTTATCTTCTAACATAGGAACAGTGACCTCAAATGTACCTTGAAAGTTCATATAATTAAGGGAAACTGCACCTTTTAAAAGTTCTCGAAGACTTTTTGTGATTTCTTGGTTATGTTCTTTTGCATATTGTTTAACGTATTCTTGTACACCTTCTCCAAGAATGAGTTGAATTCCATAAGAAAGTTTGAATGTTTGTACATAGTCCACAAACGGAGAACGTTCAAAAAGTTTTAAAATATTATCGCTAGGATGGCGACAGAGTTCTTCATCTACTACGAGAGTTTTGAAGTTAGTACCAGGAAGTTGAAACTGGTATTCTGTGAGAATACTTTCTAGAACGCTCACAAGAGCACGTGCCCCTGTTTTTTTACTGTCAGCTTCTTCTGCAATATAATTGATAGCATCTGATGTCACTTCCAGTTTGATATCAAAAAGTTGAAACTCAACTTTATACTGAGTAATAATGGAATCTTCTGTATCTTCCATAATACGAATGAGGTCATTTTTAGATAAACGGTTGACAAAAGTTCGAATAGGAGTACGCCCAACAAGTTCTGGTAAGAGTCCAAACTTGATGTAGTCATTGACTGTGGCTTCTTTATGATAACTTTTATAACTTCTTTCGAGTTCTTCAGATTGTGAAGTGCCAAATCCATTGACAATGCGCATATTTTCTTCGTCGTCTGGTAAATTTTGAAGAATTCGACGCTTAACAATAGTTTCTAAGCTCTCTACATTTCGTTCAAAGGATCCACCTAAAATGAACAAAATATTTTCTGTGCTAATCATCTTTTCTTTTTTATCTGTTTTCCCTTGTTGCAATTCCATGGCTTCTTGGATTTGAGAAACTGGGGAATAGGGATTTTCAATGAGAACGCTTTTTCTTTCTAAAATTTTAAGCACAGAACGTTGAAAGCCTTCTCTTGCAATGTCATGACCTCCGCTCCAACCATTATAACTTTCTTTGGCTTTTTTATCTAATTCATCTATAAAGATAATTCCGCCATTTTTAGCCACAAATTCTGCTTGTTCTTTTTTATTCGATCCAGGTGCCATATCAATAAGTTCTCGAATCATGTCTTCAGAACTTTTTCCTACATACCCCATTTCTGTATAGTCAGTAGCATCAACAATTAGTGTTGGAATTTGTAAATAATCACCTAAAACTTCAATACAATATGTTTTACCGCTACCTGATGGTCCTGAAATAAGTGTATTTTTTTTGCGAAATCGCTTTACTTTACGTTCTTCTTCTGTGTGTTCATGTAAATATTTTACCATCGCAAAATGATATGCTGCAGCAATGCTAATCCGTTTTTTATACTCTTCTTGTCCAATAACGTATTTGTCCAAATGATCTTTAATTTGTTTAGGTGTATAGACTGGGATGTTATAGATTGCATCTTTTTTAAGGTTTTGGGCAATCGTTTCTTGGAATACTTCATTGGCAGCACTTGCTGCTTTTAAATAAGCTTTCGTGGCTTCTTCTTGTGTACAGTTATAGTCTGCCATAATGCGATCTATATCTGCTTTAGGTATAGAAACTTTCAATCAAATTCTCCTATGAATGACTGTCAGACGAACGATTGACCAGTACAATTTCGCCTGCTTGGTTGTAAATAGTATCTTGGACTTGTTTTCCTTTTATATTATAAAATGTGATCTGCCCAAAAGGATCATAGAATGGTCCAAAGACTTGCTTTCCCTTGGAATCAAAATATTTTTCTTTTCCTAAATAAGGAAGAGAATACGGCATCATAAAAGTGTAATATAAAATTTCACCTTTAGTATTATAAATGGGACCTTGGACTGGTGCTCCTGTTTGATCATAAAATAAGGGTTGCCCCATTTGTCCATAATAGGGACCGTAAATAATGCTTCCATTAAAATCATAATATGTTTCTGGAATACTTTCTGACTGTGAATATAAGAATTTTTTTTGTGATAGTAAGATAGATGTTTCTTCTTTTTTTGGTTCTGGCTCAAAATAATATTGTTTTTCAGATTTTGTATATTCTGGTTGAACAATAAATCCGTGTTCTGTTTTTACTGGTTGTTGAGTCGTGAACGTAGATGTAGTATCGTCCACTTCTGAAAGGTCAACATCCTCATATAATTTATTGAGTACAAAACTAATTTCTGACGTAGGAACATACGTTTCTTTTTTAATTTTTTCTACATATTTTCCCTCAAATTTTTCTTCGCTGATTTCTTCAATTTCAGTAGTTTCTGAAGTTTCTTCTTTTTTTGGTTTTGTGTGAGAAATATGATCTAGAAGGCTTTGTTTTTTCAACAATGGTTTGATGTTTGTTTTAGTAGTATTATTAGGATCATTACGCTCATTTAATTCTAATATTTTTGTGTTTTCTAGTGTTACTTGTATTGGCGGGGGCATAGATACATCAGGAGCTGTAGTAACTGTTTTTACATCATTTGTGTATTCTGTACTCATACCTAGCATTGGTATATTAGCTTGTTGCATTGCCTGTGGCGTTGCCTGTGGCGTTGCCTGTGGCGTTGTTCGTTGTGTTGATTGTTGCATCGACTGTGGCGTCGACTGTGGCATCGACTGTGGCATCGACTGTGGCATCGACTGTGGCATTGATTGTGACGCCGACTGTGGCGTTGATCGTTGTATTGGCTGTTGTGTTAATGGATATATTGTTTTCCTCAACTCGGGAGGTGACTGTGGCGTTGCCTGTGGCGTCGACTGTGGCGTCGACTGTGGCGTCGACTGTGGCATCGACTGTGGCGTCGACTGTGGCATCGACTGTGGCGTCGACTGTGGCGTCGACTGTGGCGTCGACTGTGGCATTGATCGCTGTATTGGCTGTTGTGTTAATGGATATATTGTTTTCCGCAACTCGGAAGGTGTAGGGTGAGTTTTTGATTGTGATTTTTGAAATCCAGATTGTTGTGTATCTATAGAGGGAGTGATCGTAGGTTGTACGACAGTTGCTTTTGAAAAAATATCTTCAGAAATTTTACGCCTAGATGTAAAAGGACGTATCATTGTGGGATGCAACACATTAGGACGATCTGCTATATTTTTTTCTTGTTTTAATTGGTCAAATGTATGTTTTTCTTTGAGAAAAGTATTTTTCGCATCCAAAGCTTTTTGATTCATATTAAATGCATTACTCGGAGTGTCTTGTGAGTCTTTAGAATCTTGTTTGATTTCCTCTTTTGCTTTGCGAGAGACAACTTCCATCATCTCTGTGTATCTTCGTTTCAAAGTTTGTATGTTATTAACAGAAAGTTGATTGTTTTGTTTTTCTTCCGAAGACATTGTTCATCCCTAATTTGCTGAAATTTCCTGCAAGGAAGGAAAGTGATTTATGTGACTTTTTCATTATAACTTAATTTAACATAAAACTCAATAGACAAGTTTTTTTATAAAATGCTTTTATTCTGTACGTTTATGTTGATACAATAATACAGAACGAGCTGGTATAGTGAGTGTACTTTGTATTTTTGGTGGTGCATTCGTATGTTTTTGTAGGGCGGGATGCAAAACCCAATGAATGTTTCCCAAAGCTTTATGTTGAAATTGTATTGGCTGAGTTCCACAATAAAATACAAATAACATTTGATCGTTTTCTTTGTCTATAAAAGGTTGTTCATGATCTTGGATTAATAAAACAATAAGACCTGGAATTTGTTCTTTTCCTTGTTCTGCGTTTAAAAATTGAATTTTCTGCTGCACTTGTTTCGATGTTTGCAAGTGGAGTAATGGACTTGTTTTTCGTATTCGTAATAAGTCTACAAAGTAATTTTTTGTATCTCGAATATTTTGTTCTACAGGCACAATAGAAGATTCCTGCAATCTTGGTCTCCAAAAATCCCAAGCATAGCGATTTTTTTCTGCTGATGGTAAACCTTTCCCCCAATTGGTAGATTGATATGTGTAGTCTAATGCATTGAAATAATCACCTGAATTATAGCTGTCTGTATCCCCTGATTTTGATCGTAAGAGTTCGCAACCAGCGTGAAAAATTGGTATTCCTTGGCCAAAAGCTACTAAAGATAGAGCTAATTTTTGCATACTCACTCGTTCTTCTATAGTAGCTGTATGTGGATTTCTATTTTTTGTACGAAAAGGTGCTTTTGCTTGGATAGCATCCCAAAGAGTATGGTTATCATGGACAGAAACATAGTTTATAGTCTCTATAGGATTGGCAGCATATCCTGCATCATGACCTCTATATTGGATTTGTTTTCCTGTAGTTATATTTCCTTGGCAATCAGTAAATGAAAAATCTCTTAAATTCCCTGCTAAAGAAACTCGAATGATATCTGTATATTGATTTAAAATTTGTTTTTGTTTTTCTAAGTCGTCAGGTATTTCTCTATTCTCTGGATCTTTATTATAGTCGTAATATAAACCTGTTGCATAGCCTTGTGCAGCTAAGTCTGCAAAAGGATTGCCTCCGCGAACGCTGTCTCGCATTCTATCATTGAATGTGCCAATACCAAGACCAAATGTATTTTCTTGATGACATGCAGATTGAGGTAACATTGCATTTAAAGAACCAAATTTCCAAGCTTCCCCATATATGAAAATATTTTCACCTTTGTCATCTGGCAAAAGGTTATTTAACATTTCACGAATATTTTGCATATTTTCTTTTGTATGGTGTCCCATTAAATCAAAGCGAAAACCAGCAACTTTATAATGAACTGCCCATACTGTGAGAGTATCCATCATGAGTTTTTCCATCATTCGATGTTCAGAAGCAGTGTCAGGACAACATGAACTATGAGGAACATTTCCATGGTCATCTAAACGATAGTAATAATTTGGAACGATTTTATCTAAAATAGAATGATTATTTTGTCCAGTTGCGTTTGTGTGGTTAAAAACAACGTCTAAAATAGTACCTAGATTTATTTGATGCAAAGATTGAATCATTTTTCGAAATTCTAGGACACGTTCTCCATTGTTTGGTTGTGTGGCATAGCTACCTTCAGGAGTCATATAATGCAGGGGATCATAACCCCAATTAAATCCAGATTTATCTTTATATAGTGCGATTTTTGCTTGTGGTTCTTCAGAATCTGGTTCATATTCTTCTTGCAACTTGACTTCTAATTGTTTTGTTCTGTCTTCTTCAATAGTAGCAATATCAAATGTAGGCAATAGATGAACGTGCGTAAGACCTGCATGAGCAAGCTCTGCTAAATGCTTCATACCATGGCTATTTTTATGTGTAAAAGCAAGGTATGTGCCTCGCACTTGTTTAGGTATACTTTGATCTTGAATGCTAAAATCACGAACATGAAGTTCATAGATGGCATTGGGATATTTTTGAGAAGGATATGGAATGTCTTCCCAACCTTCTGGCATATATGTTGGATCATTTAAGTCCAATACATGGCTACGTTGGCTATTTATGGAAAGTGAAACAGAATAAGGATCTGTGACAAGATTGTGTTCTATTTTCCCTGTACTAGGTACATACACTTCTACATTATATAAATAATACGAGTTTTTCCAATGAGCTGGTCCACGATATTCCCAAACGCCTGTCCAACTTGGCTCACCATCAAATGTATATGTTAAAAGTGGTTCCATAGCAATGGGCGTGTCGTCGTATTCAGATTCTGCAGTTGCTGTTTTATATAGATGCAAATAAACACTTTTTGCAGTGGGAGCCCAAAGTCGAAATAAAGGGCGATTACGTATAAATTGCAAACCAAGATAACCATCATAAGCATAGACATCATCTAAAATACCAGCCAATTGAATGGGTGTTGTTTCTAAAATGTTATTTTCTTTATCATGCAATACAAGTAATAACTGTCCTTTTATAAATCGCTCTATTTGTTCAGGTGTAAAAAAAGATGTATCCCAAGAATGGCGTCCATACAAAAAAGACAAATATGGTAGCGTTGTTTCTGTATTATCATCTGCTAACCCTTTATAGGGTAAAGTAAATTTTTCTGTCCCTTCTGTATACATTTGGGCTTTTTCATGAAAATACAATGAAACTGTATTGTTTTCAATACTTTTTGAAGGTGTCCACAAAATTGTATTTTTTGAAATCCAACGAGCTTGCAATGATACATTCATATTTTCTTGTGCCTCAACTAAAAAAAGGACGATAAAAAAAAGTAATATTATTTTTTTCATTGTTTTTTCCTTACCTGAAAGTATTTCTATCAATACTATACACTATTTAGACATAGAAAAGACGATAAAAAAAAGTAATATTATTTTTTTTCATTGTTTTTTCCTTACCTGAAAGTGTTTCTATAATACTATACAATATTTAAACATAGAAAAAAAGTTTTTTTTCATTTTCTTATGAATATACAAAAGAATAACATAAGGAATATACAAAAGAATAATATAAAATAAAAAAGCACGTACTTTACTTTAGTACGTGCTTTTTAGAGTAAACATTTTTTTTCAAAAATGATGTAAACTTGTTTTTATGCCTTGTGCAAGGCATTTCTTATATTTAACAAGAAGTCGTGATTTCTTGAATAATATTGATAAATGTTTTGATAGCAATGGGTAAAATTTCATCTGGAAAATCATAGTCTGGATTATGTAAATTAGGCATGTTCTCACCAGAACCAATTCCAAAATATGTACTAGGATATAAATGGGCAAAATAAGAAAAGTCTTCTGACCAAGGTGCAGGTGCATCAAGCATTGCAGTATCTTGGTTTTGTGTGGCTTTTTGTACAATTTTCAATGCTTCGGGATGATTTTCTACAGCTGGAAAATATTCTTCGTACGAAATGTTTGTTTTTAAGCCGTATGCTGTTGCAATTCCCTTTGCAAGATGTTCTGCATCTTTCTTTAATTTTTCTAGAACTTCTGTTTCATGAGCACGGAGTGTAACAAAAATCGTTGCAATTTCTGGTGACGTTCCAAATCGTCTTTGCCCTAATTGTGCACCTACAATAGTAATTTTTGTTGCTTGGTGTAATGGTAGAGTATATTGAGGTAAACTTGTCAATACTGGTATAATTTGTGTCATCGCTTGCGTAGGATTGATTCCATTCTCTGGTTCAGATGCGTGAGATGCTCTTCCTTGTAATTCAATGATCATACCAGTAGAGGCTGGTGCAAATATCTTTTCTCTGAGCAAAATTTGACCTTTTGGAAATTGGGGCATATTATGAATTCCAAATGCATACTTGACTTTTATGTCTTTCCAAAATGGCTCTTCTAAAAGTTGGAACGCCCCTTGTCCTGTTTCTTCTGCAGATTGAAATACAAGCGTAACACTGTATTTATCTAAATTTTGTTGAACAAGCCATGGTACAAGTCCAAGAAGCATTGTAGTATGTCCATCATGTCCACATGCGTGCATTACACCTTCGTTTTGCGAAACGTGGTCATGTGTATTAAGTTCTTGAATTGGAAGAGCATCCATATCTGCACGTAAAAGAATCGTTTCTTTGCCTGTTCCAAAAACTCCAACAACACAATTAGTTTTGCTTGATAAAAAAATTTGTGTAGCATTATGTTTTTGTAAATATTGGTGAATGTACTCGCGGGTTTTGCATTCTTTACCAGATAATTCTGGGTTTCGATGAATGTGATGACGAATCTTCTTCAAATCTTCCATTGAAATTTTAATCAAATCTTCCATTGAAATTCCTTTCTGCAACGAATATGTACGTTTTAAAATAAATATATTATTGACAATATAACTTTCATAAAACGTTGCAATATAAAGTTTAAAAAAGTATCATTTTATATATAATTTTCACCAAGCTTTGCAATGTGAAGTTTACAAAGTATCATTTTATTAAACTTCACAACATAAAATTTAAATATATCTTTATTATATATAACTTTTATTAACTTCGCAATATAAAGTTTGATATATCTTTATTATATATTTTATTATATATAAATTTCCTTAACTTCGCAATATAAAGTTTGATATATCTTTATTATATATTTTATTATATATAAATTTCCTTA
>JAGOMP010000014.1:0-12980 GCA_017993505.1 Planctomycetota bacterium | reverse complement strand
ATAAAGTTTGATATATCTTTATTATATATTTTATTATATATAAATTTCCTTAACTTCGCAATATAAAGTTTGATATATCTTTATTATATATTTTATTATATATAAATTTCCTTAACTTCGCAATATATAGTTTTTATCAGGCTTTGCACCATGAAATTAAAAAAATATTCTTTTAAAGATAACTTTCATCAGGCTTTGCACCATAAAGTTTGAAAAGAAAAATAACAAGGGGAATTAGAATAGCCCATATGGAAAATACAGCTATATTTGCAAAAAATTGCCAATCATATTGATTTTGAGAATTGTAATATGCTTTATATGCCATGTCTATGTAACGAGAAAATGTAAAATGATACAATATTTGACGAAGGGAATTCCATTTCAAAATAAAATATTCAATCGCTGTTCCAGGCATTCCCATTAAAAGTTCACTAAAAATAAGTTGAAATATAGTAAGAAAAGCAATAGAAAGTTCAGTAGAAATTTTGAATTTATTTTTCCAAAGTCCAATAGATTCTATGCAAGAGGAAATCAACCCACAAATCGTTCCTGAGATTCCCATAAGAAATGTAAGTAAAAAAAATGTAGGATATGCACTTAATATATATTGTTCATTGAATGTTTGCTTTGTGTATAAATGATAAAAAGTAGGAAGAATTAGAAAAAATGTTTGTAAAATATTGAGACATGTATAGTACACAATATAAGCTATGAAAAATGTGTGCGTGCGTATATTTGCTAATTTTTCATGTAAAAAAATTTTGAATCGTTCTTTTCGTAATTCTTGGGAAGATAAAGACATGGCGAGCCAAAAAGCAGAAACAGAAGATAAAAATAGACGTACTTCCTCATTATCTTGTAAGGCAATATGAATTAAAAGACCTATGCCAAAAGGTATCAACAAAAAAGGAAGCCAATGAGTAATAATATTTTGTAATTGTAAAGAAAATTTTTCTTTATAAAGGCGTTGAACAAGAATCCACCAAGGTACACGAAAAAATGAACCTTTTGTATGGATTGTTGTAGCTCGATTATAATTTTCGCTTTGATATAATTTATTTGCATTCTTCATTTGAATATCATGGTATGCAAACAGTTGACTCGATGTTCCTGTGTATTTAATTTCTCCTTGCTCTAATTGTACAACATATTTCGTTTGTGATAAGTTATATAAATTATGTGTTGTTATTACAATAGTACGCCCTTGTTGAGAAAATTGAGAAAGAAGCTGCATGATATTATAATCTTGATTGGCATCTAAACCAGAAGTAGGTTCATCTAAAATTAAATACGAAGTATCTTGTGCAATTAGAACATTTGCAATGTTGACTCGTTTTCGTTGTCCACCACTAAGATGTTTAATAATTTCATGAGCTTTATCTTCTAAGTGGACTCGCTTTAAATTTTCTTGGACTCGTTCTTGAATTTGTGCAATAGGAGTTTTTGTATCATGTAAAAGGCTAGTATAAAATAAGCTATCTTGTATTGTAAGATCTTCATGAACAATATCGTATTGAGGAACATATGCTGGTAAAACATCAGTAGTAGATTGAATGCTATCTGAAGATACAGGCAACCATTTTGTTAAAATGTGTAATAATGTACTTTTCCCAGCCCCACTTGCTCCTAAAATTGCTGTAAATTGACTAAGAGGAAATTGTAACTTATCTATTTTTAAACGTTTAGGAATATCAATGTTTTGTAATGTAATTTTAGGTGGTATCAGAGGAGTACAAGGGATAAGTTTGTTGCCCCAATATTCATAGTCATATGTATCAAGATAAATGCGATCCCCCATTTGTAAAGGTGCAAGCAATATTTTTTGACTATTTAAATACACTTGGGAATCATGTAAAGATTTTAAAAAATATTCATTATTGCGTATATAAATATTAGCAATAATTTGATGATTTCGATTCTGTAAATTATAAGAATTATATTCATCAATACTTTTTTCTTCAGCCCCACTTTGATGGGGTAAACTTTCTATTCTGTCTGGTTTCCATTGAATCCATACTTGACAAATAGTTTCTAAACCTAAACGAATAAAACTCCCAGATTCCAACAAAATATTTTTATTGGGATGAATTTTTTTCCAATCTTGTGTTTTTTCATCAACAATATATGTTCCATTTGTGCTTTCTAGGTCGGTAATTTGTACTTTTCCATTGCATTCTATAATGCGAACATGTTGCTTACTCACATAATGTCCGCAAAATGTTTTTGTATAAAAATCCTCACGCCCAATGGTCAATGTTTGACAAGCATCTGTACATTGCATTTCTTTTGTACAAAATATTGTCCAAATACCTCGTTTATTCAATTCTTCATATAGATTGTCTGCATGATATAATATTTTTTGACAAAAATGGCAAAATTCTATATTTTCTGACTGTATAACATGACAATAGGGACAATATGAAATCATATTTTTTCCTTTGTTTGAATTAGTCTATTGTAGGCCATTCTGGAATTTGTGTTTTTTCTAATTCTATAGGAGTAATCATAATTTGAAGTGTACCATCAAATTTCGTTTGAGAATAACATGACATTAGCACGGTAATGCTTTGATTATTTAAACAATTATCAAGAGGAATGTCAAGGGGAGCATATTTGTCTGAAGTAAACATATCATTTTCTTGTGCTGTGATAGTTAATATATTTTCGTGAAATAAATATAATTTACAAGAAATACTTTGAAAAATTGTAAAAGGTATTCCTTTTGTAACATTATTTAATGTATTGCTAAATTCAGAACTGATAAGCCTCATGTTATTGTCTATTTTTGCGTATATTCCAACTGTAAATGTAAAATCTGGCTTTTCTTCATCTTTAAAACTATTTTCCATAACTTGACATGATATGGAAAAAGTACATTGGATTCTATCTTGACAATCTTTTAACTTTTCTGTCATAATATGGGGATGTTGTTTTGTACTATTATAACTGTGTATAAGTTGCACAGCTGTTTTATATTCTTGTGCAATATATGCCTTTCTAATCTGTTGGTATTCATATCGATCATTCTGTTGATAATTTCGAATAGCAAGTTGAATGATGGTTAAGTTTTTTGCATATTTTTCTTGATAATAAGGATATTTAGAAACCATAGAAAGCAATTCTTGCACATGTTGTGCAATCGTAACATATTCTTTTCTTTGTTGAATAGTTTCAATTAAATATGTAGAAGAAAATAATTCAATATTTTCTTCCAATGCATGCAATTGATTATATTCCTCAAGATTTTCTTTTTGTTTATTTTTCAGTTGCACTACCAAAGGAATTTTATTGCTCTGAAATTCCCGTAATTGTTGCTCTGTTATTTTTAAATGTTGAATGTCCCAATCTTGAATTTGTTGAATAGCATTCTCTATTGCTTTATTATGTTCTTGTAAACTTTCTGTAGTGATTTCTTCATTAAATGACATTATTTTTGCTGCATAGGCTTGCATTTGTTGTACATTATATACGTATCGTAAATTTGCCCATTGTTTAGGAAACACAAAAATCGCTAAAAATGTACCAATAATAAACAATACAATGATAATAAAAATAGAAACACCACACCAAAATTTAAACCGCCTAGCTCTATATTTTTGCTCTGCTTTCTGTTTGATTTCTTCATATAAAAAAGGCGTTTGAATAAATTTTTTCAATGCTAACATTTTCTCCCGTTTTGGAAGATTCATAATATTATCATAATATTCTTGCGAAATTTTCTTTCTAATTTCTTGAATTTCTAAAACAATGCTCGGAGATTGCACTTTATCTACTGTAAACAAAGATTGATAATTCGCAAGAATTTGTGCATAATCTTTAGGATATTCTTGTTGAAACAATTTTGCCTTTTGAAATAAGCAAATCTCAGCATGTTGTGCAATCCAAATCCAAGGAGCTGTAAGATTGAATGATTGAATTTCCCTTTCTTGAACATTGGGCTTATCACCCCAAAATGAATAAATAGGAAATACTTTTGTCAATGGACAAATCATAGTAATTTTTTGATAAATGCGACTCCAAGGACTATTTTCTAAATACTGAAGGGCATATTTTTCTTCTATTTCAACATCTCGGGCTGTGTCTGCATATTTCTGAATTTGACGATCCCATTTACTCAAAACAATGGCAATGGGAATTTGAATTGTATTGGAACCATCTGTATATTGTGAAATCGTATTAATGATGCTTTCCAATTCATTTTCATAATTCATTTGTTGTTCTAAAGGCAAAGCATGGTCTATTGTCTCTAATAAAATTAAAATGCCACGAGCTTGACTAAAAAAATCATAAATCTCTTTTGACTTTTCTTCTCGCATCTGATCTTCTGAAATATCATCCATTCTTCCTTGTAACATCTCCCCAGAATAATCTTTTGTAGTAATATGAAATGTGCGTTTTTGGTCTTCAATTTCTGTATTAATATGAAAATGATATTCATAAATACGGTGTGCCGTAGGACGTGGCAAATTCCCTTGACAAAGATCCATATACATAGGCGTTAAAAATTTTTGTGTTTCTTGTTCATCTTCTGAATACGAAACTTCTCGACAAAGCGAAACTAAATAACAAGTTTTCCCAGCACCACGAGATCCCACAATGGCAATATATCCACTTTTTTGTATACTGCCAGTATATTCTTTTAAAAACAAAGCTTTTACTTCATGTTCTTCCCTTACCATTTTTGGAATCTCACCTATTTTAGGTGTTGTTTTATTCATTCGTATTCCTTTCCTTTATTGTACATTCATTAATTATATTTCTGTATCCACTGATTCCATTTTTCTTGTAAAATATATTTTCTAACTTCTTCTAAAGGCAATAAATGTCCATATTGATCATTCAAACCAAGTTGAACACTATATAAACGACAATTTAAAATTTTATTTTGATTTTCAATTTCTATCTTACCATTGGCAATGTCAAGGACAATATTATGATTGACTCGAACTTTAAAACCACTAGCATAATAATTATGAAATTGATAAAGAGGAATCATATAATAAAACCAATAAGGTTGATTCGTAAATCCAATAACCTTCTTATTTATATATACTTTTTTAATTAAATTACTTATATCATGAGGTTTAACTGTAAGATTCAATTCTGACATAATAAAAGTACATTTCACTTGCAAAGGAAAATGTTTATACTTTCTATATTGTTGAAAAATCACAGCTAAATTTTTTTCCCCTACACGTCTATTAAAACTATCACTTCCTGGATAATTCGAATATGGAACAGTTTGTATCTTAAAAGAATTATCTTTTTCCAATTCTTTTTCCCATTCTTGGTACGTATTTAACAAAAATTCTGATTTTTCAATTCGTTGATAATCTTCATTTACTAAAAATATTTTATATTCCTTTTGTTTTTCTAACCATGACTCTAAAGTACGGGGCTTCTTTTTCACAATTTCAAATGCTTGTTGCCAAGCTTGATATCTTTCTTCTGGCGTATCTACTTTTTCCTGTATTTTTGATGGCTCTACTTTAGAATCTATCTCTTCCTTTAGTATAGGATTTGTTTCTATATTCTTATTATTTTCTGTAGAAAAAAATATTTTCTTAAAAGGTATACAATAAACAGCAATTCCTATTACAATCAATACTAATAAAGCAACAATACTTTTTGTCATAAAACTTGCTATTTTACGTTGTACATTTACCTTAAATTTCATAAAGTAATTCTTCTTTTTCAATTCTTGATGTACATTGATTGCACAAAGTCTCTTAAAAATATCTTCAGAAGATTCTTCAAGAGGTTGTTCTAATAAAACAGCAACAATTTCTAAATACCTCCGCCCAAAATCTTCATTATCTTTGAGTACACAATATCCAAATAAAACATGCGTATTCAAAGGGTGAACTACTTGAGTTTGAATCCCTTCTACAGGAATATGTAAAATATCATTCCAAGATAAAACAATTTCTTTGGCCCATTTTAACAGTTCTTTATCTCGTATCCGTGCACATTGAAACGTCGCCCCCTTTTGCGGCAACCATGTTTGAAAAAATAAAGGTGCTTTCATAGCATTCCACTTTCTTGCATCAACCTTCCATATATAAATAAACGTAGCAATGAAAAAAAGTATAACAATAGCAATCATTTTAAAAGTAAAAGTATAACAATAGCAATCATTTTATGCAAAGATTTTTGTATCTAATCTGGAGGGGGAAATTTACTCTGGGAAAATACAATTAATTACTCTGGGAAGATACAATTAATTAACTCTGGGGAAAAATTTACTCTGGGAAGATACAATTAATTACTCTGGGAAGATACAATTAATTAACTCTGGGGAAAAATTTACTCTGGGAAGATACAATTAATTACTCTGGAAAAATACAATTAATAATTGCATTAGGGGAAATAGACTAATAAATAAACATAATAAAAAAAAGCGATATGTTTACTTAGAAACATATCGCTTTTTTTATGAACAATGTAAAATTTTGCATTGTATTGTTTAAAGGAAATTAAATTAATAAAATAGAATTATTGTGTTACATAGAAACAGCCGCCAAAGCATGTACCGAATTTGACGCAGTTATTCATTTGGTCATAACCAATCCAAAAATAACCGTTTTCGCCCCAGCCAGTTCCCCAGCTGTTTTTTACTTTGAAAGCTTGTTTTGCATCATCAAAACCAACTAGCAATACAGCATGATATCCTCTGAGATAGCCAGAAGAATATTTATAAACACCACTTCCATAATAGGAAAAATCAGAATATACTGCAAAACCGCATAGCAATGCACCATAGTTTTGTAGAGCATATTTGATTGTGTTGAGATCAGTTGTGTTTTTCCATGCAGAAATTTTGTATTCTGTACCTGTTGTAGGGCAAGCACTTTCATAGCCTTTGTAAGGGCAGTTGGCTTCTTTGGTTACACCTTTATTTTTAAGTAAATTCATAGATGTATCTAGCCACCATCCACTGCATCCACCATTTCCGTTTCCGTCAATTGCTTTGGCTTTCATCATGAAATCTTGTTCAGAAAGGTCAAGTGTTGCACCAGTTTTGAACTTTTTCCAGCTTTCATAAGTTGCACATGCAGCAAAAGCATAGCAACTTCCACAGCTTGCTTGATTTTTCACAGATGTATGAGGAGCTTCATATGCACCTCTGATTTCTTCGTCGATGTAAACTTCAGGAATAGCACGAACTGGGCTTTGCATACCAGGTAGCAAACCTAAAGTAGCTTCAAATCCTCTTACATTGTTGTAGTCTCTTGCTTGCCATGTTGCGTCAATTTCTTGTAATACGCCTTGAACTTCTTCAAAAGTTTGGGCTGTTAAAGAAAGACAGAGTACTAATGCTAATACGATGAATTTCATATATCGCATCCTTTCAAAATAAAATAATTTATATTAGATTGACATACAATCTAATCTTACTATAATACTATGAATTTTCATAAAAACAAATAAAAAATTTTTTTTATAATATTATTTTATATTTTTGACTATAAATTTCATAAAATTTTATAAAAATCTATCAAAATACAAAAAAAATACTATAAGTAGGTGCATTCATATTCTTGACAAAAAATACATGTTATGATAAAATGAAATATTATAGTAAGATACAAACATTCATACGAAAGGCAAAAAACTTGGAGAAAAATACATTGAATATCCACTTTGATATTTCTAAAGAACGTCAAAAAAGTAGCATTCTACTTGTGGATTATTTTGAAAATTGTACACCAGAGTTTGGAAATCGTTTTCCTAAAGATGATCCATTCTATGAACTTGTTCTCCCTGCATTTGAAACTGGGGATTTTAAAGGTTTATGGAAACAGACAACTATGATATACACATATGGCAAAATGCCAGAAACAAGGATCTTACTTTTAGGTCTAGGAAAACAAGAAGAAATTACTCCTTTTAAAATCAAAGTTGCATTTGCTCATGCATTAAAAAAAATTCAAATACATGACATCACAGAAGTGACAACATATATTGATAAAAAATGTTGTCCTAATGATTTCCGTTCTATCAGTGAATTTTTAGCAGAAGCAGCTTATCTCAGCCAGTATAAATTACCCTCCTTTAAAAAAGAAAGTTCCGATAAAAAACAGTCCATTGAAAAAATTCATCTCTTACTTCCCGACAGTGCAACAGAACAAGATAAACAAGAATTTGAAAATGGCGTAACATTTGGAAAATGCACTGGAGCTGTAGTGAATGAAGTTCGCACCATGATCAATCTTCCTTCGAATTATATGACACCTACTATTTTAGCAGACCACGCAAAACAACTTAGCCAAGAATTTTCCACCATTGAAACAGAAATCTTTGATAGAACACAGATTGAAACTATGGGAATGGGTGGTTTATTAAATGTAGGAAAAGGTTCCAACGAACCAATGTGTTTTATAAAATCAACATACACTCCTAAAAATCCAACAAATCCACATACAGTAGCTTTAGTAGGTAAAGGCATTACCTTTGATTCTGGTGGTATTTCTCTTAAACCTTCTAGAGATATGCATCAAATGAAAGATGATATGGGCGGTGCTGCTATTGTACTTGGAATTTTAAAACTTGCTGCACAATTAGACCTTCCCATGAAACTCATGGCTTTAGTTCCTACTTGTGAAAATATTCCAAGTTCCAATTCTTATAAACCAGGTGATATTATCACATGTTTTGATGGAACTACAGTTGAAGTCTATGATACAGATGCAGAAGGACGACTTATTTTAATGGATGCTCTTGCCTATGCAGTCCATGAAAAAGCAGACGTGATTATTGACCTTGCCACATTGACTGGTGCATGTAGTATTGCTCTTGGACGTTATGTAATTGGTGGTCTTTCAAACCATCAGCCCATCATGGACATCATGCAAAATAGCGGTAGCGACATATATGATAGAATATGGCAATTCCCATTTTTAAAAGAATATAAAGATTCTTTAAAAAGTGATTTTGCAGACTTAAAAAATTATGGCGGTCGTGACGGAGGCACCATTACAGCTGGAGTATTCTTAAGCCATTTTGTAGGCAAAACACCTTGGATTCATCTTGACATTGCAGCTGTTACATGGTTTGAAAGCGAGACAGCCCTTATGCCCAAAGGTGCTAGTGGAATTGGCGTTCGACTTCTTATGACATTCCTACAAAATCTAGCAAAAAATCAAGATCCAAACATTTGGGAAACAAAAGGCTTATCTTTTAATTCAGACGAGTAGTCCAAAATATAAGACTTTGGTAGTCCAAAATACAAGACTTTTCATACATGAAAAGTCTTGTTATATTTTTTTCAAACATTAGAAAAATTTTAAGATTGATACAATCTCATGATTTCATTCCATACACCCTCTATTCTCTGGGGACTACTTTTAGTGCCTTTTTTTTATTTTCTTCTTCGAAATACACCACAAAAAAAAATCTACGTAAACTCTCTCAGTCTTTGGCAGCAAGTTGCTTTTCAAGATAAACAAACTCATAAACAACAATTTCATTGTTTTCAATATATTTTATTGATTATAATTTATGCAAGCCTTCTTTGTATGTTAGCATTTCCTTATGTCGTACAAAAGCAACATTCTATTATCTTAGAAAATAACTATTCTCAAGAAACTCAACAAACTCAACAAATTCAAGAACCTATACAACTCTATATTTGTCCCAATTCTCCACCAGAATTACAAAACATAGATAAATATATTGACAACATACAAATTACTAAAGACAAACAAAAAGCACATGCCCAAATTTACATATTTTCAACTCATATTTTATTTACTACTGAAAAAAACATTCCTAATTTTGCTATTACTACCATTCCTTTACAACAACCTATCATTATTACTGCACACCCGATTCTATATAATACAAATCCTTATTGGTGGGAAACACCTTTTATCACAATTACATCAAAACAAAAAAATACAACTTCTCTACTCACCACAAAATATGGTTCTTACTTATTTCAAACACCTACCTTATTATACATTGGCTTGCCTCTTCTTCAAACTAACCTCTTATATTTACCTGACTTTCCTATTTTATGGCACAATATCTTACAATATTATTTTCCACTCCATTTTCCACTCCAAAGTAATCTTCCCCGGAGCAATAAAAATCTAAACACAATAAATGCAATGATTCCCCAGAGCAATCCTCCTCGTAGCAATAAAAGTTTAGAACAATATAGCATCCAACAACCATTGCATAAATATTTTTCTATTATTATACTCATATCATTAATCATACTATATATTAAATATTAATATTAGAGTAGTTTTTTCCCAGAGTAATTTTCCTCCCCAGAACAACATTCCCTCCCCAGAGCAACATTCCCTCCCCAAAGCAACATTCCCTCCCCGAGTAACTTCATACCTCAGAGTAAAGTAAAAAATAAATATACAATAAAAAAGCGATATGTTTCTAAGTAAACATGTCGCTTTTTTATTGTATTTATTCTTAGTATTCAGAATATTTTAATATTCTGAAAGTTTCCATAATTCATAATCCATTTTCATGTTCTTTTTTTCTGTAATATGTAAAAGCATATCATAGGCTCTATGGATAATTTCAGAGTCCCAATGGCGTAGAAGTTCGATAAGATAAGGCACTGCATCTTTTGAATCCATGCGGCAAAGTGCATAGGAAGCTTTTAAGTGGATATTTCTTTGAAATGCACATTCTGCAAGTTGTTGGTAAACTTCTTTAGAAGGAAAATTTTGTATAATTTCTATAGCCCTTTCTCTCAAAGCAACTGTTTCTTTTTGATTTTTTAAGCATTCTATAAGTAAAGGAACAGATTCTTCGATTTTTAATTGAGCTAAAATTTCTAAAATTGCTTCTTTTGTAGTAGTAGTTGCAACAGGAAAATGTTGTTGCAATTGTGGATATGCAATTTTCCCAATTTTCACTAAATTTTTAATAGCAAAGGAAGAATTTTTCTGTTCTAGAGATTGAATCCAAGTTTCAATACGATTTTTTAATAATTGATGTGGTTCAAATTTTGTTTCCATAATTTGAATTTGAGAAAAAGAATAAGAAAAAGTTAAAAACAATAATATAAATATTTTTTTCATATAGTTTCCTTTATATGATTGCTAATAAAAGAATTCAATTCTCAATGTTATTCAATATTTTTCTGTAATGCTATAATCAAAACAACTTTGGAAGCTTGAATTTGAACGAGCCAATGAGATTTAACAATGATAGGGAAAACATAAGGTATCAGCGAAATATCATTTAATTTTTGAATGGCGTGTAAAAAAGTTGCTTTTAGGTGTTCTTGTCCTTGTATGGCAATATCTTTTATAATTTCGACATATTTTGGTTCATGTAGTTGCCCGATAATTTCAATAATTTTTTCTTTTGTTTCTTCGTTTGTTGCTTGATTCCATTCTATTTGTAGTAACTTTTCTGTTTGTTTTGGTTGGTATTTATTTAAAATTTGAATGATTTGTAATCTATCTTTTGTTTCTGGAGCTTCCCAAGGTCGTTTTAAATCTTGAATCCATTCTTCGCTAGTCTCGATTTCTAAGAGTGCTTCTAAAGCAAGAATTTTTGCTTCCCAATCTCCTTCTTGTATCATTTTTATAAGAATTTGTTTTCCATCTTGATTGTGTAAATGAGCAAGTTGCCTTGCACCTAAAAATTGTATCCAACGGTCATTATGTTGGAGAAGTCCCTGTAAAAATGTCCAACCTTTTGGATGATTTTGTTCCGCTAAATATTTCGCAGCAAGAATCTGTAATCTATAAGGGAAATAATCTAAATTTAATGTCTTTTTTAAATGACTTTGTCCTTTTTGTTCTGGAAGTTGTGCAGCAAGTTCTATACCGATTTCCATAGTCTTATAATATCTATTTTGTAGTGTATATTTTAATTGTGTGTGTATTTTTTTTGGTTGAATATTTGCATATGCTGCAAATGCATGGGCTCGTGTAGCATCATCTTCATCTTGAAAGAGTGGTATGATGTCAGGAATATATTTTGGATCTTGCAAGTTTCCTAATGCTTGTATAGCTCTATCACGTAAAAAAGGATCTGGCGAAGTAAGTGTTTGTAAAAGGATGGGAGCAACTATAGGATTTTTCAATGCTGCATATGCTTCAGCACTTGCAAATTGGATGATGGGGTTGTCTGTTTCCCAAGCAGACTGCAAAATGTGTTTTGCATTTTGTAATATGATAGGAAGATCTATATTTGTCATATATTTTCTCGTATTTTTTAGACTCAATAGGAAAAAATTTTTGAGAAATGTGAAAATACGCTAGTTGTAGGCTTTCAACTAGCGTATTTTTTCGGGATAGATGTTTATTTTTGTTTTTTCGTTTTTTGAGAGCGTTTTACTTTGGAAGATTCTTCATCATCGAAATTTTCTTCTTCGAAGTCTTCTTCATCATCGAAGTTTTCTTCGTCTTCTAGGTTTTCGTTATCTTCTAGGTCTTCGTCGTCTTCTAGGTCTTCGTCGTCTTCTAAGTCTTCGTCGTCTTCTAAGTCTTCGTCGTCTTCTAGGTCTTCTTCATCTTCTGGGTCTTCATCTACATCCCCTTCTAAATCAACCTCTTCAAGTGCTTCGGCAAAATTTTCTTTACTATTGACTTCATCTTCTTCTTTTGCAGTAGACTCTTCTAAAAATTCAATTACATCTCTATTTAGTTTTGTAACTGAAACTACTATATCATTTTCATTTAAACGAACAAGTCGCACACCTTTGGAAGCTCTTGAAATCAGACGCAAGGCTGCTGTAGTACGAATGATCATGCCTTGTGATGTGATTGTCAAAATTTCCTCATCTTCATGAACTCCTAGAATTGCTACAACTTCTCCTGTAGTTTCAATTTGTCTAATATTTTTAACGCCTTGCGATCCTCTATATGTGTGTCGATAATCGGAAAATTCACATCGTTTTGCATATCCATTTTGTGTAATGGTAAGTAAGGCTTGGTCTTTATTATAGACTACCATTCCAATGACTCTGTCATTTTCTGCCAATCGACAACCTCGTA
>JAGOMP010000013.1 GCA_017993505.1 Planctomycetota bacterium | reverse complement strand
TGGAAAGAAGGTGATAAAGATAAACGAAGCTATGTTTCTAAACATGTCTGGACTTATTTTAATCCAACGTTGCAAAAACAACTTCTCGATCAAAAAGATCTCCAACAAATTCCTATAGAAATTCAATATGATGTTTTAGATGCTTGGAATATTATGATTTTAGATAATAATTTTTATGTTCGAGATTATTTTGAACATCTTTCAGATATTCAAAAGCCAGATTTTATAGATTTGCAGACAAAACTTCAATTCCATCGCATGCTTTTAGAAAAATCATATCCTGAAGAACTTCAATCTATAGATAATAGAATTTACTAAAACAAAGAATAAATTTGACTATACAAGGAAATGAATAAAGTTGACTGTATCAAGAAAATAATACATTTGACTATACAAGGAAATGAATAAAGTTGACTGTACAAAGAAAATTTTTTTCTAACAGGCAATGAGAAACTTCCTAGGAGTGATATATGTTTGTTGAACAAGAATTAATCCAAGAAGAAATGCAAGCTGTCGACAAATTGAAAAACGCTTATAAAACATTGAAGCAAGAAATTAAAAAAGTGATTGTTGGACAAGAAGAAGTAGTGGATCAAGTTTTAATTTGCATTTTTGCTCGAGGACACAGTTTATTAATTGGTGTGCCAGGATTGGCAAAAACGCTTTTGATTTCTACGCTAGCTCAGTCTTTATCTTTGAGTTTTTCTAGAATTCAATTTACACCTGACTTAATGCCAGCAGATATTACTGGGACAGAAGTGATCCAAGAAGACAGAGAAACGCATGAACGATCGTTTAAATTTTTACCTGGTCCTATTTTTGCTAATGTTATCCTTGCTGATGAAATCAATAGAACTTCGCCTAAAACACAAGCAGCTTTGCTAGAAGGAATGCAAGAATACCAAGTCACTGCTGCTGGTAAAAAACATGTATTGCCCCAACCTTTTTTTGTTCTTGCTACACAAAATCCTATTGAACAAGAGGGAACGTATCCTCTTCCAGAAGCACAACTGGATCGATTCATGTTCAATATTTTAGTCGATTATCCTAGCCAAGAAGAAGAATTCGAAATTATGAAAATGACGACCACAAACCAAAATACTACGCCCACACCATCTCTTTCTGCAGAGGAAATTTTGGAAATACAGAGAATTGTTCGTCAAGTTCCTATTGGAGATTCTACGATCAATTATGCACTTCAATTTTCACGTCTTACTAGAGTCAATGATCCTTTAGTCCCAGATTTTATTAAAAAGTATGTGTCTTGGGGAGCAGGACCCCGTGCTGGTCAATATTTGATTTTAGGTGCTAAAGCAAATGCTATTTTGCATGGTCGCTATATGGCCACTTCTGATGACATTCGTGCTGTGGTACACCCTGTTCTACGTCATAGAATCATCACCAATTACACAGCTCATGCAGAAGGTATTGATTCTGACCATATTATTGATAGGCTCATTGATTATATTCCACTAAATCCTATGGATTCAATATATAGTTCACAAATCGCAAAGGTTTTAAACTATGATTAATTCCTCGTCTTCTACATCACAAAAATATTTAGATCCAGAAATTTTAAATAAAATCAATGATTTAGAACTCAAAGCACGTCAAATTGTAGAAGGATACATCACAGGGCTACATAAAAGCCCTTTTCATGGTTTTTCTGTAGAATTTGCAGAACATAGAGAATATGTAGCTGGAGATGACATTCGATATATTGATTGGAAAGTATATGCTAAATCAGATCGATATTATATTAAACAATATGAAGAAGAAACAAATCTCATTGCCAATATTTTAGTAGATTCTAGTGCGTCGATGCAGTATACTTCTCATAATATGACAAAGTATGAATATGCATGTTATCTTGCAACATCTCTTGCATATATTATTTTACAACAGCAAGATTCTGTTGGAATATTTATTTTTGATGATACGATTCAAACTACTTTACCTCCTTCCACAAATCCAGGATATTTGAAAGATATTGCCTACTCATTAGCAACTACAACGCCTTTGGAAAAGACAAATATGAATAAAGTTTTGCAAAATATTTGTGAACAAATTCGAAAAAAAGGCATCATTCTTATTATTTCTGATTTTTTTGATGATATAGATGGAATTCTTTCTGCTCTACAACAATTTTGTCATAAAAAACATGAAATTTTTCTTTTGCATATATTGGATCCAGATGAATTGTATTTTCCTTTAAAAAATACAACATTATTTGAGAATTTAGAAGATATTCAATCTCAATTGCTGATCAATCCACGCTTCCTTCAAAAAGCATATTTAAAAGAAGTGCAAGATTTTATTAAGAAATTGAAAAAAGGTGCTATTTCATATTCTATGACATACAATACTATCACTACAGACCAACCTATTGACGTAACATTGCGTAGTTTGTTTTTATCATAATGTGCATACATGATGAATGTATTGGTGTAACATTGTATGGTTGTAGTATTGCGTAGTTTGTTTTTATCATAATGTGCATAAAAAAAGGGAGACAACAATATTGTTGTCTCCCTTTTTTTTATTTTAGAAATATAAATATATGTATATATTTATTTCATGTGATCTGCGAAATTTTTTGCAAATTGTACATAGAACGCCATTGCATGAACTAAGTCTTTTTCTGGGATTTGTTCATTGGGGAAATGAGCATAGACTTCATTACCAGGACCAAATCCTAAAGTAGGAACATTATGTAAGCCCATAGTTGCAATTCCGTTCGTGGAAAATGTCCATTTATCAATTTTAGGTTCTTTTTCAAAAAGTTCTTTATAAGTTTTAACAGATAATTGCAAGAAAGGATGATCTTCAGCTAAAACCCAAGTTGGAAAATAAGATTGCATAGGATATACTTTACCTGTATGGGTAGGTACCTTATATTCATCAACCCAAACTTTTGCGTTTGCTTTTTTGAAAGAAGGTAAATCTTCAATTTCTTTAACACTAGTTTCTAAAGTTTCTCCTACAGTGAGTCGTCTATCTAGGTGTATGGTGCAAGAATCAGCGACAGCACAAAGAGAAGGTGAAGTAGATTTAATCTCTGATATTGTAATACTTCCTTTTCCTAAGAATGGATCATCAGCAAGTTTTGTGTGCAATTCTTCGATTTCTTTTACAATAGGAGCCATTTTATATATTGCGTTTTCGCCTCGTTCTGGAGCAGAACCATGACAGGAGATACCTTCTGTACGAACTTTCATTTCCATTCTTCCTCGATGTCCTCGGTAGATATTTAAGTTCGTAGGTTCTGTGATGATCACAAGGTCAGGATTAAGTTTTTCTTCTTCTAAAATATATTTCCAGCAAAGACCGTCGCAATCTTCTTCTTGGACAGAAGCAACTACCCAAATAGTCAAGTTTTCAGGTACGCCGATTTTCTTGAGAATTTTCCCAGCATATACTGCACTTGCTACTCCACCTTTTTGGTCACAACAGCCACGTCCATAAATAATACCATCTTTTAAATCGCCTTTGAATGGATCTACTTTCCAAAGGGATTCATAGCCTACTTCTACTGTATCGCAATGTCCGTCAATAACAAGAACTTTGGGACCATTGCCAAGTCGTCCCATGAGGTTTCCAAAATCGTCCACGCGTGTTTCATCAAATCCGATTTTGTCCATTTCTTCTTTGATTCGTTTAATTACGTTACTTTCTTGTCCGCTGTAAGAGGGGATGGCTACGATTTCTCTTAAAAATGTGGTTACTTCTTTTTGTAAGTTGCAAGCCATCTCTAAAATTTCGTTCATAGTTTACCTTTCTAATAGAATTTAATTGGAACATTAATGGTTATTTTTAGAGGATTCTAATAAATTAGTGTACATGGAGTATATAGATTTATGTGCGTCGCTATATTTATCTGTGATTCCTCGTAACGTTTTATTTAAGTCTTTTAAGTATTGGTCATTGACCCATTCTTCTTTATGGATCATGAGTTGTGTATAAATTTTATCAATAAGTTCTCGAAATTCAGTTGCTTGTGTTCCTAAATCTACAGGAATTTCACGAGAATGGAAAAATTGTTTTGCATTTTTAGCTTCTCTAGCAACTCTAGGAATGAGTGCTTTTTCTTCCTTCTCTGTTAGCATTTGTAGAACATTGCAATTATTATTTTCTATTTCTTGGATCATTTCTTGGAGTTCTGCAATTTCATCTGGAATTCGTTTTAATTCATTAATTCCACTAAGAACTCTAGGATACATATTGGCACTTGTGCTACCTTTAAGGGAAATTTTTAATTGATCATGGACATCATTAAATTTTTGTAATGATGATGCTAATTCATTGTACCAACTACCAGGAGATTTACGCCATTTTTTTCTTTGTTCTTGCTTTTGTGCATGTTGTCGCTTTTGAATTTCAATTTGTTGGCGGAAAGAAGCATCTGACATAATTCGCTCATTGTCTCTTATATTTTTTTGTACATTTCTATTGATTTGTTCGACAAAAGGAAGTTTTGTCATGGCAGGGTTTTCATAAATTTTAAGCAGTCTCACTACTTCATCATATTGTGCACTTTGCATGAGGTCTTCACCTCGTCGAATAGCTTCTGTGAGTTCTTTAATTTCAGCTATAGCTTCATGGCATGCACTCTCAGCATTGACATCAATAGGAGTAAATCCTTGTGAAGCAGGATATTTTTCATGTGCTAGATTGATATTCCTTTGCAATTCTTCATGTGTGCTTTGTAATTGATTGAGTCGATGTTGAATCATTTTTAAGAGATTAGCAATGCTATCAATTTTATTTTTTCGTTCTTGGATTTGTTTTGCTTCAAATACTAAATCTTCCATTCGATAACGATGTTTACCAAGTTCAATGATAACTTCACGATTGATGAGTCGACCTGTATCTTGTTGTTCCCAATATTCCAATGCCTCTGGATATTTTAAAGCATTAGATAAACGATTTCCTTTTTTAATCGTGTCATTTACAAATTCAATTTGATTTTTCCCGTGCTCTAAAGCTTTGTTTACTTCATCTGGAATTTTTGCTGCGTCTGCTAGCGAGGCGTAATTGGCATTATAATCTTCTACACTCTGAGCCAATGGTTTAAATTGTTCTTGAAGTTCTGTTAAATATGTTTCAACTTTGGTTTTATATTTTCTGATATCTGCAATCGTTTGTTTTTGCTCTGCCATAATTTTGTATTCGTTCATTTTGGTAATAAACGATTCTTTAATAGTTTGTAAGGTAGGAGCAATGCTTCGACTTTGCTCTACAAGATTTATATTAGATTGTAAAATTTGTAAAGCTTTGTCTGGATTTTTTTGTCCTAGGCTATCTTCTACTTTCTTTAAAACTATGTTTAAGTTTTCTGCCATTTGTTTTGCATTGGAAAGTGGTACTTGGAATGCAATATTGTGAGCTGGATAATCTTTTGAGGTAGGATATAATTTTTGGCATTGTTCTTGGTATTGTGTGATTTCTGTTGCGTAATTTTTAAGAACTATGCTTTGTTCTTTGGCTTGTCGCATTGCTTTTGCAATTTGTTTACCTAATTCGCTTCGTTCTTGCATACCTTTTGCAATAGTAATGGCATCCTGCATATTGAGTTGAATTCGTTCTAAATCTTTTACAGGATATTCTTTCTTTAAAAGATTTAGCATGAATTTTTCTGCTTCTTCAAATTGATTTTGGTGTACTAGTTTTCTAGCATTTTGAAGTCCATCATTCCATGTGTTATATTCTTGTTGTAATTGACTTAAAAGTTCTTTTTCGTCTTTATCTGGGCGTGGGATTTCTAAATCATCAGGAAATTCATCTAAAATATCTTTATTTTCTGCAATTTTATCAAAATGTTTTTCTACTTGGTCAATGGTATTGTTGATTTGGGTCATAATTTCTACAGTACGTTTTTGTAGAGATTGTTTGGCAGCCATATTAGCACATAAATGGGTAATATCTAGAATCGAACCATTGAGTCCTTCTAAATAGGCGAAATTATGCGTGTCTTTTTTTTGTTGTTCTTCCATGAGTAATAAAGCACTATCAAGATTACCAATCATAGCAATTTCTAAAGCACGCAAATTTTGATATAGAGTTCTGTTTTTTGCTTTTGTTTCTCGGATCGTTTGCTCTACACCTTGTGGACGTGGAGGGAAGCCTTGCGATTCTGGATATTTCTCTTGTAAATTTTTCCAATTTTCTTCTAAAGCCTTGACTTTTTGTTCGCCATTGATTTTTTGTTCACGCAATATACGGCAAGCTGTACGAATTTGACGTCGTTTTTCTTCTTGTTTGTGCATGAACTCCACAGTAGTGTAAAAAAGTTTAAACCGTTCTGTTAATTGTTCAGCTTGGTCTGTATTTTCTTCTTGCAAAAGATCATCCATTTCCATAGTGAACAAATATTCTTCAGCTACTCGAACGTCTTCGATTAATTTTTCTTCAGCTGTACGTAAAAGAATTTTTAAATTGAGAATAAATTTTTCTGTTTGAGCGAGATGTTCCATTAAATTAGGAGAAGGTTCCGGATATCCTTGTGATTTTGGATAATTCTTTTTTAGTTTTTCAATAATGTCTTTAATTACTGTGATTTTTTCTTGCCCAGTGTTAATAGTTTGTGTAATAAAATCTGTGCGTTCTAAACAATGGGAACGAATTTCTTGTTCTAATCTTTTAGCTTTCCATATTTTTAAAGCAACAGAACTCATGAGTATAAAGAGAAAAATGCTTATAGGAATGATAAGATATTTAATATTGAATTGAATTTTAATTTGTTTTTGTGGAATATCTAGTCCAAATTTTGTAAAAACAACTCTATCTTGAGGTGCAACAGTAGAGGGAAGTTTATTCGTAGTTTTTGCAATATTATACGCTTCTTGGATTTCTTCTAAGGTAGAATTCGTTCCATTTGGTAATATAATATTGTAATGTGATAAAATAGCAACGTCATTTTTATTTACCATAGATGTTGCTCTACCAGCAGTTCCAGCCAATGCTATTCCATATTTTGCTAATACTCCAATGTCTTCCATTCCAATTTCGGGCAGTGATTCTTGGCGTAAAACAACAGATTCTTCTAGATCTTCCACCATCTCGTCTTCAAAATTTATATCTACATCTAGACCATATTTTTCTAATATTTCTTTTTCTTCTTGTGTTAATCCAGATTCTAGTAAAGCTTCATTGACTTTTTCTTCGTCTGGTTCAAGGAAGGCTTCGTTAATTTCTTTTTCGTTTGTGGTGTCCTCTATTGGCTCTTGTTTTATTGAGGGAAGCTGTTCTGCAAAACTAGAAGTATGTCGCTTTGTATCTACATTAAGAATCATCTTAGGGATAGATGAAGTCTTCATACTTTGTTTTTTTGTGTCTAATGAAGGCGAGGCATTTAATATAGGTTTTGTTTCTATTGATTGTGGGAGATAATCTGAAGCTAAACGTTTTTTTGTATCTAAATTAACAGGAGCTTCTATTCCATATTTTTTAAAAATATCTAAATCTTCTGGCCCTAATTCTGGGAGTTCTTCTGCACTCATCACTACAGAATCTTCTAATTCAGGGAGTTCTTCCTCCATCATTTCAGGGAGTTCTTCTTTCATCATTTCTGATGTTTCTACAGAATCTTCATTATATAGTGTTTCTTCTACAGAATCTTCATTATATAGTAATGATTCTTGGGCGGTCATGCTTACTTTAGATTCTTCAAAAATACTGGATGTTAAGATTGCCTCATCATCATCTTCAAAAGGTAAAACAAGTAAATCTTTTTCATATCGTTGTGTATTTTTCAAATCAGGATCCAAAGTTATGGCAGATGTTTTTGACGATGTTACTATAGTTCCCTGTATCTCTGATCGCAAAACTTTCATAGTGCAAGGCACAGTTTTATATTGACTTTGGATTCTTTGAATAGCTTCTTCGCCTTCAATATTACTTCTTGCTTCACTTAAAGAAATGACTTCTTTTCCATTTTTTTTATAAATTAAAAGCATTGGTCCTGTTTGCCAATAATATATAATAACTTGTACATCAGGCGTATTCAACGAAGTGCGATATCGTAAACCTAATTCAAAATCAATATCTTCATGCAAAGTGATTAAAGATTTTGGTGTTGATTTTAAAAATAAGCTCAATTTTTGTGTATCAATTTCAAAAATAGAAAAATTATAAGATTCTTGTAAATACGCATCAAAAGAACCTAAAATTTCGTATCGTTCCAATTCATTTTCATTAAAATGAAAACCTTCAAAACCTTCCTCAGTGGCCACTAAAATAAGGCGATGTTTTTTACTAGTTGCAATAATTACCTTTTCATTAAGATCTTGTTCTTCTAACTTGCTTCTGACTTCATGCCCCTTGGCCCCTAAAAAAACGGCTCTTTTTTTCAATGCCTCAATAAATTTTCGGCTTTCTCGAAATGTCAATTTTTCCATAATTTTACCGTTTCATGACTTGAAAGAATAACAACGCTTGCAATATATCAAATCTACTCTTATATAAATCCAAATCCACTAACAGAGTGAATTTGGATTTATACTTTAAAATTTCATTTCTGAATACGATTGTATAATATTTCCAACAAGTCCGTATTCTTTAGCTTCCATAGGACTTAGCCAGAAATCACGATCTGCATCTTGAGTAATAGTATCCACTGTTTTATTCGTTTCTTGAGCAACAATAGAATTATAACGTTCACGCATTTTAATGATTTCTTTTGCATTAATTTCTAAGTCCGATGCTGTTCCGATCATTGCAGTAGAAGGTTGGTGCAATAAAAATCGAGAGTTTGGTAAGGAATATCGACGTTCAATAGGTGCTGATAAATACACCATTACTGCTGCACTAGCACAGAGACCAGAACAAATAGTCGCAACAGGAGGCGTTATAAAACGCAATATATCATACATTGCAAAGCCAGAATCAGCAGAACCACCTGGTGAATTAATATAAACATAAATTGGTTTTTCTTTGTCTATTTCTTGCATTAAAATACATTGTGCAGTAACAGCTTTTGCCAATTTATCTGTGATTTGTTCAGAAACCAAGATAATTCGAGCATCTAATAATTTCTTTACAAGCCCTTCATCCTCTTTTTCTTTTTTTTCTATTTCTTCTTCTTCTGATAGAAAAATAGTTGACTGCATGCTGAATCCTTTCTGGAACTTGATAAAAACTCTTTTAAAAAATGAAATTTATTTATTTTTTGTTTTGTTATATTCATTACCTTTTTATTTTTAAGCCACAAATTATTAGAAACAAATTATAAAAAAATCTCATCTGTCATACGGTGAATCCCGTTGATCACAAGAACAGACAATAGTTCTTGATTATTTTCTTCCATAATATCCTGAATCTCTGAATGAATCTGCTTTACAATTTTACGAATTTCCACTTTAAATTCATCTAATTTTTCTGCTACTTGAGGATATTTTTCCCTAGCTTCAATGATTTCTTCATTGTGAGCTAAGACGATTTTTTCAGTTTTCCCTTCCTCCATATTGCATCCTTTCTAGTCTGTATTTTGTATATTTGAAGAAGTGAATCGACTTAGCTTTGGTGAATTCGGCGATTCTTGTGTTGCTTTTTCTTCGTCTGTACGATTCGAACTCATACTCCCTTGAAATAAAGGAATAGGAAATTTATCTGTTTTCCCAGGTATTGGAGGAGATTTTAATGGGGAGGACATTGCAAAATTAGGTTTTTTACGAATCAACGAAGAATCTGACTTAGAAAAATGGCGAGTAGGAAACAATATTTTTTTAGGATCATCTCCTCTATCAAAGGAGGGAGTTGTACCTATTGCAGTTTCTTCCTCTACTTCTTCTGTTTTTACTTTTTTTGTAAGAGGTGGTAAAGTCATGCGTTTTTTCGTTATTTCATGAGCATCCGATTTATAAGTATAGTCCTTAGAAATTGTGCTTCCTGCTATAGATTGCTCTTTTGATTTCATACGATTTCGTATACTATCCTCTACTTTTCCCATGGTTAAATTCGCAATACTTTTCAAACATTGAAAAACACCATCTCCTCTGAAAGCCACGGCAGGGAAACAGGGGACTTGCAACCTACTATTCAAATCTTCTTCCATCATTTCAATGGGCATGATATCAGGCAAATCGCGTTTATTATATTGTAAGATAATGGGGATTTCTTCAATAGAAATTCCTTGCTCCTGTAAATTTTCTTCCAAGTTTAATAGAGATTCTTTATTGGCTTCTCGTTGTGAAAATTGACTGTCAGCAATAAAAACAATTCCATCTACACAACGCAACACAAGTTTTCTTGTTGAATTATAATATACTTGACCAGGAACTGTAAAAAGACGCATGCGAATAGTAAGACTACTAATTTTTCCTAATTCCAAGGGCATATAGTCAAAATATAGTGTTCTATCAAGATCTGTAGCTAAAGCAGTTAAATTCCCGCGATTTGCAATAGGAGTCCTTTGATGAATGATTTCTAAATTTGTTGTTTTCCCAGAAAGACCAGGTCCATAATACACTATTTTAACATTACACTCTCGGGAGCTAAAATTGATTTCCATAATTTTCTAGCGTACTCTTTAAAAAAATTTACTAACATTACTCTTTAAAAAATACGCATATCCCTATAAAAATTGTAGATTGATTACCCGATACTTGATAACTTTCTATACACAAATTCAAACAGACAATAATATCCTTTTCATGAATTCATGAGCACTAAAAATATTTTACCTAAATTTTATATAAAA
Source organism: Planctomycetota bacterium (assembly GCA_017993505.1). Lineage (GTDB taxonomy): Bacteria > Planctomycetota > Uabimicrobiia > Uabimicrobiales > JABWCH01 > JAGOMP01. The sequence goes on along the minus strand of JAGOMP010000013.1, from coordinate 41,953 downwards.
TCCAGAATTAAATTGTAAATTTTTGAAAAAGGCTGGTAGTCACAGAAGAAATATTGATTTTTGAAGTAATTTTTAGATATTCAGCAAATACTATCATAGAAGAAATATTGACTTTGAAGCAATTTTTAGATATTAGTAAATATTATAGATATAAAAAAATACCCCGTACGGGACTCGAACCCGTGTCATTGGACTGAGAATCCAGTATCCTTGACCGCTAGACGAACGGGGCATCTTATATAAACATTTTTTTAGGTTTGAAGTTATATGATACAAAAATTTTTTATGAAAGTCAAGAAAAAAATATGAAAAACAAATATATATAAAGAGATTATTTATGTATTATATTGATATGAAAATAAATACTGCGTAAAGAGATTGTCTATTTATTATACTAATATAAAGGAGAAAATATGAACCATTCCTATTTAGTAGATAGCCATTGCCATTTTTTTCATATACAAAATTTTAAAAAATGCATACCTTATATACAAAAGAAAAATATACGTAAAATACTAATTCCTTCCATCCACATACAAGATTCATACAACAATGTTGCTTTTGCACAGAAATATTCTTTTGTTCAAGTAGCTGTAGGAATTCATCCTTATTATATTCCTACATCATGCCCTACAGAACAATTGGTTCATCTTTGTCAACAAAATAAAGTAATTGCCATAGGAGAAATTGGCTTAGATGAAACTTCACCTTTCCCTTTAGAAAGGCAAAAAAAAATATTCATTGAACAACTACAAATAGCACAAAAATTTCAATTGCCTGTTCTGATTCATTGTCGACAATATTTTGGACAACTTTTAGAAATTCTACAACAATATTATAACCCTAGAGGAGGGATTCTTCATTCTTGGTCTGGTTCTTGGGAAATTGCGGATCTACTTATTCGTAAAAATTATTTTATTGGTGTGAGTCCAGCTTTTACAAATCCTAATGCAAAGAAACGAAAAAGTGTCATACAAAAAATACCATTGCAACATATTATATTAGAAACAGATTCACCGTATATTCCTTGTATGAAAATTCCTAAAAATTACACGACTCCTTTACAAATCCTTGAAGTAGTTCACGCACTTGCTACAATCAAACAAACAACTTTTTCGCATATAGCTACAGAAACATCTAAAAATTATTTCCATCTTTTCAACAATACATAAATCCAACATAGACGAAAAGATGTGAGTATCATGGATATTCTAGAACAATGATACGAAAAAATATAAGTATCACTGACCTTCTAGATTAACATATACAAAAAAAATATAAGTATCATAGATATTCTCAAACTAAAATATATAGGCAGCGAAGAATACTAGAGATTCAACATAAAAAAAACAACATACATGAATATGTAGCACGACATTACATATTAAAAAAAAAGTAGCTATGTTTCATGTTTCATAGCTACTTTTTTTATAAAATCTAAAAAAGATATATTCAAAAGATACATTGTATTTTATTTTAAAGAAATGCCGTATTTTTGAATTTCTTCAAGGTATGTACCTTTTGCTTTGGCAAGTTTGACAAGAGCACGTTGGTAATCTAATAATGCATTGCTTTCATTGATACGTGCTGTTGTTAAGTCTTCTTCTGTATCTTGGACTTGATACAGGGCAATGATGCCAGCTCGGAATTTGTTTTCTTCGTTTGCTAGTTGTTTTTCTGCCAACTCTCTTGTTCGTTGGGCTGTATTTACTCGACGCATGGATGTTGTGAGTTCTCTTACTGCAATACGGACTTCTGCTAGAATAGCACTTTCCATTTGTTTAAAACCAGTGACGCTCTGTTCTCGTCTCATAAGAGATTGCATGTATCTGCTACGTGCTGTTCTGTTTCCAATGGGCACTTCTAAGCTGACCCCCACCGACCAATTTAGATAATCTCCATCAAATAAAGGCTCATAAGATTTAGTAAAGCTATGTTCTGATCCTTGTAGGCCAATGCTTGCATTGAGGTTCAACGAAGGGAGGAGTAGGTTTTTATATTTTTCAGTGCTTAAAGATGCGTTTTTAAGTGTAATTTTGCTGGCCTGTAAATCAGGGCGTTTTTCTAATGCTTCTTGCAATGCTTTATCAAAATCTACATAAAATTCTTTGAAAATATACTTTTCTGTAGGAATGAGATGCACATTTTTATAGTAGTGTACATCTAAAGGGCGAATGAGTTGTTTCAGCATATCTTCTGCATCACGAATATTTTTTTCTGCTACGATTAAATTATCATGTTTATAAGCAACATTTCCTTCGGCTTCCAAAATATCTGCTGCAGCTAAGGATCCAGCTTTAATACGTGCCAATGTAATTTTATATAAGTTTTCTGCAAGTTCCAATGATTTTCGTTGCAATTCGTAATTGGCAATTCTATTTACAAGATTCCAATAAGCAATAGCAACATTACTCATTACAGTTATAGCTTTGTTTTGAAATGTATAGTATGCTTTATCTTTTTCATTGATAGCCAATTGAATGTCTGTTTCATTGAAAGAGACCCCCAGACCTCTGAGCAAAGGTTGACTGATTCGTAAAGAAACGCCTTGTGTCCAATGTCTATTGGGACGTGGTGCAATGTCATACATTTTGGAATAATCCATAGTATAGAAGAATCCTACAGAACCACCTAGTATATTTTTTTTGGCAATACCTAAATCCCATTTAAAGTTTTGGTTTGTGAGGTTATTGTCTTGTGCGGTGCTTGTTTCAACTTCAGAAGCGGAAAAGGAAGTAGTAAATATAGGATCAAAGGCACTTCGTGCAATTTGAATGTCAAAATCGCTAATTTTTGGATTAAAACCTTCAATTTGTAGTTCTAAGTTATTTCGTATAGCTTCGACTAAGCAATCTTTCATGGATAAGGAATGAATATGATATCCTTCTTGGACTTGGCTATATAAACAACATGTGAATAAAAATAAGAATATAATGAATATCCTTTTTTGCATAATAATATACCCTAGCAATTATAAATTTTTAAATTTAGAAATAATTTTTTCCTTTTCGTCTTTTGTCATATCAGGACGAAAAGGAAAACTTGTTTCCGTAATGTTTTCTAATAATTCTACAATGGTAACGTAATAGTACAATGGTTTATCCTGTACTAAGAATGCACTACATAAACTGGGAAGAATCCTTTTTTTAGGAAGTCGGAGTATGTTTTTTTTAATTGTTTCTCGAACTTCTTGATGGGGATTTGAAATACTTTCCACGAGTATATCCATGTATTCTTTTGTGTTTTGTTCAGATACAACTTCCAGAATTTTTATTGTAAATTCTATGTTGTTAATTTTCAATAAGTTTTTTGTTATTTCTGGAGTTAATATTTCCCAAATTTTTGTTCCAGGGAAACTTAATATTTGAATTTTTTCTTCTTTGTCTTGTATATTTTTTTGAAAGACTTCTTGGCTACTAGGATGTTTCCAAATGAGCAAGTTTTGTATAGCTTGTTCTCGTGCTTTAGGGTGACCATGTTCTGCGAGTTGGTTGAATACATACACTTGATCGGAGTTGCTGTGCAACATAAGTTGCTCAATGATATATAATTGATCTTGTTCTGTTCCATTCAATTTTTGTAAGATATTGGGGAATTGTTGTTGTAAGGCAGGAGTTGTATTCCAAGTTAAAGTTTGAAATAGAGGATCTTTTTCCGAAGAAAGAATTTCTGAAAAAATTTGTGCAGGAATATGTAATTGAAACATTGCGGTAAATATTTGTTGCTTTTTTTGAGGATATTGTTTGGCTATTTGTAGAAATAAAGGAATTGTTGGAGGTGTAGAAATGTTCTGTAATGTGATAAGGTATGTTTCTAACAATTCTTCTGAAATAGCCATAGATTTTAAATAAGGAAGGCTTGTTGTTCCAATATAACCCATTTCTTCTAACATGGCTTGTTTTTGTGCAAGAGACGATTTTTGATATTTTTGTTGCCATTTTTCTAATTTGATTTGAAGTTTTTTTCGTGCATTTTTTTCTAATGTTTTTAAAAGTTGTTTTGATTCTTGCAATTGATTTTTTTCTTCTGAAGTGAGTGTTTCTTCCTCTAATGTATGATGAATACTACCAGCTAAACCAAACCAGCCAAGTTGAAAAGCAACGTCAATGATATTAAAATAGGCTTCATTTTTTCGATGGTGGTTTTTATATTTTTTTACAAATTGTTTCCATACATGGATAGCCATAGCATGTTTTTCTTGCAATCGCAAACTTTCTGCTAAAAAATATTGTGCACTAGCAGCTAGTGTATGATAAGGAAAATTATGACTATATTGTTCCAAAAGAATAATGGCTTGGGACAAATGTTTTTCATGAAAATAACACATTGCCAAACGATATTGCATTTCAGGCAAATATGTGCATGAGTCTTGTTGGATTTCTTCAAAATAAGAACGGGCATCGCTATATCTTTGTAAACGATAATAGCACATACCTAACCAAAATTTTACATTTGACTCTAAAAATGTGCCAGAATATTGAATGGAAAGTTTTTTAAATTCTGGAATAGCGTCTATGTATTTTTTGTCTAGGTAAATTTTTAATGTGCGTTTATACGCAATCCATGCTCCTCTGTATCTACTTGTTAAATACGTCAAAGCAAAGTGTAGACCATTTTTTTCTAAAGATTCTATATCTGTACCAAATGTATTTTGGCAATCATCTAGCCAGTAATTGTTGCCCTCGAAGATCTTAGAAAACCAAGTTACCAATGTTTCTTTCCCATAATAATCTTCTAAAAAAAGAAGAAACATATATCCTTCCCATTGTGGAAAAATAATGTCTTTATTATTGATCCCCACAAACCATTGTTTGAGTTCACCAGGTTTGTCCATGCATTCACAAGCAAATTGAGACAATAATGCTTCTTTGTTGTCCATTGCATAGTAAATCATGCCTTGAACTAACCATTCTGGCAATGTTGTTTGCACCATAGAAATTTTTTCACGAACAATACATTCGATAAAGAATTTTGGAAATACTAGAGAAAAATTTTCTTGGTGCGTGAGAATTTTTTCTGTGCAAAGGTGGATTTTATATTGTCTATTTCCTGTTTCTAGAGAATGAGTGATATGAGATTGAGGACAGGTAGAAGAATATGATTCCCATTGTACCACAATTTTATCGAGATTTTGTTCTACAATAGTTAGATTTGCTGCAATTTTCAATAAAAGTTCTTGTTGCAAATCTGGTAATTGATGTATATATTGTTGTATTCTTGGATCTTGGAAAATAATTTGTTTTTCTTCTTGTTTTTGATTCTGGTTATACTCATTGGAAGATAATGTTGCATTGTCTTGGATTCGTATAGGACGTTGTTCCTCTATTTTCTGTTGTTGAAAAAGAGAACAACTACACATAAATAGAAAAACAAGAAGAAAATAATTATTCTTCCACAGTTTCTTGGCTACGTTCTTTATATCCATATTCTCTTTTGCCCATTTCTAATAACATGATATTTTTTAATTCATCTGGTTCAGGGACGCCATATAAAGCGTAAAAACTAGGTGCACGAGGTACTGTGACAGATTTTCCACCTCCTAAAGACACTTTAATTGTAGGACCTATGGGTAATTTTTGTTCCATTCCTGTTAGCATAAACACTTGGTCAGATCCTGTACCAATACCAGAAGCTGAAATAGGAATAATAGTTCCAAAATTAAAAAGTCTCCCTAAAATTCCTTGGTAGATGATCATATCATCAATTTTGCTATAAATTAAATCTCTTTCTTTTGTAGAAAATAATCCACTAAATCTTGTAATAATGCGAAAATTCGTGATAAAATATTTATGAGATTTTCGATATAGATTGGCACCTATAATTCCGCATAAGGAAATAAGTAATAACCAGCAATTAGCAATTTCTTCTGCGAAAAATTGACTTTCTAATAATAAATTATTTCCGAATATACTTTTACAATAATCTCGTATAAAACTTAAATATTGAGTTTTTTCAATATGTTCTACTAACCAAGGAATGATTTTTTCGCTGTGGAATTTCAGAAGTCCGCCAGTAAGGACTAAGAATAGACCAAAGAAAAACCATGATAGCTTGACTCTATAAAAGGCAAGAATAATGGCAGGAATCATTAAACTACTTGTCCAAAGAATGAAAAGACAAATCGTATCTGCTATGGGTAGTAAGGGAAATGTTTTTAAAAATTGTAAAATATATGCTTTTTGTATGATAAAAATCGCTCCCACGCAACCTATGTAGAACCATGTTAAATATAAGGACAACATAGATAAAAAATGGGGGTATGTTTTTCGAAATATCACTTCATTTTCTAGTAATGTGACTTTCATAACATTCCTTCCTTAATATAAGAGAATAGGAGGATTTAATGGACATTTCGATGCTTTTGTAATAAATATTGAAATAAAATTTGTTTTGTGACAACACCCACTAATTTTTTTTCTTTGTTTTGAACAAGCAATATATTTTGTTTTTTTTGGGTACAAATATATAAAGCATCTCGGACATTGCTATTTTCTGAAACACAAGTGGCTACAGACAATTTTTTTGGATCGTCTGCCTCATAAAATACATGATAAAAATTGGCTATGCCTAATATATTCCCTGTCTTTTCATCTATTACAGGAAATTCTGTAAAATTTGTTTCTTTTGTTTTTTGGAGCAACATTTCTTTGGAAAAATCTGGTGGCAATGTTCCGATAGTATTTAATGGAATCATCGTACTCTTTACAGATTCTGTTTGCATTTGAATGATATTTTTTGCAATATTTTTTTGTTGATCTGTTAGTATACCTTCTTTTGCTCCTGTAGAAAATAAATGAGTAACTTGGGAAATATTCCAATAAAATTCATTATTTTCTTCCTGAACATGAAAAAGAAAGGAGACAAAACGAACTAAACTTTTTAAAATATAGATGATAGGCAATGCAAGTTTTTTGCAAATATATAAAATAATAGACAAACGATAGATAATTTTAGTTTCTATATTTCGAAATATATTTTTAGGAAGTGTTTCACCAAAAATAAATACAATGGGCGTGATGATCAAAGTAGAGATTAATTCTGTGTTACAATTTAGATTTAAAGATGTTATAAATTGTGCAGAACAGGCACTTACACAATAATTGCAAATATTATTGTAGATTAAAATCATACAAATAAGAGCTTGCTTATCTTCTAATAAAATAGCAATTCGTTTGGCATATTTTTGCCATACACTTTCTTGTTCTATATATAATCTTAAATGAAGGGGATTGATAGAATATATGCCTGATTCAACCCCAGAACAAAAGGCAGACATGGCAATCCAGAAAATAAGAGAAAAAAGTATCACTATGGTTGAATCCTTGTTGCACCAAAATAAATATTATTTAAATATTGATCATATTCTGTATTGCCTTGCAAATCATTAATTTTTACGCCAGAATATTCTCCCACTCGAGAGCAATGAACAAATTTTCCATTGCCCATATAAATTCCTACATGTGTAGCCCATTTTTTATGACTACTAAAAAAAACTAAATCTCCAATTTGAAGATCATTTTTTTCTACAGCTTGTCCAAATTGTTGTTGTTGACTTGCATCTCTAGGTATAGAAATATCTTGCAAACGATATACAAGTTGCACAAACCCACTACAATCTAGACCTGGAAGAACAGTGCCACCCCAAAGGTATTCATTTTTACCACAATCATTATTTCGTAGAAATCTTTGGATTGTTGTTAAAATGCTATTTTTTTGAGAACATAGATCCCAAGATATACTTGGTGCATTATTTATTGTTTTCCCTTGTATTGTTTTTGTTTCCTTTTGTGTTATATACGAAATTTCTTCGTTATTGCATTGCAAAATAGAAATAATTTTTCCTTGGAATAAATAAAAAATAGATCCAATAGGATATTCTTCTTTACATTCTGCTAAGAATATTTTTTTTGCATTCAATAATATTTGAAATGATTCTTTAGACAAAGCCCAAAAATCTGTTTTGTCTAGCCATCCAATATAACCATCTTCTTGGCTTTGAACACGTACAAAATTATCTTTTTCTTCCCATACAGAAAAACAAGTACCAAAAATAAATTGGCTAGCTAAATTTGTTCCTTTTTCACCAGTAGGTTCTACTAGTAAATCAGCACCTCGTTGACCAATAATTCCATAGTAGAAAGGTTCATTTTGTACTTTTACAGAATATTTTTCCTGCAACTTTGTTTGTATTTCTTGTTGCATATGTTCTGGCAATTCATACAATGCTCGAATGAAAATAACATCTTCTTTTTTTTCTATTTGAAAAAGAAGTTCATGGTTATGTCTTGGTGCATGTATCTGCTTTTCTGTAGTTTCTAATGAAACAATAACTCCCTTGCGACCATATTTATTTTGTAAATGCAAAGACAAACCTTTTTCTATGTTTTGATAATCTAGCATTTCTTGAAGTCCTTGTCCCCCTACAAAAGAGAGACATAAAAATAAAAATACATTGAAAATTTTCATAATATTTTTCCTAAATCTCGCTATCTGGCAGAATTTCTAGAGCTATACTCATAATTTGATATTTTTTAACTTCTAAAACTTTCATTTTACAATTTTTATATTGTATTGTATCGCCTTTTTTAGGAAGACGTTGTAATAAAAAAATCATCCAACCAGATAGGGTGGTACAATGTGAAGAAGTTGTTTCTATATTAAAAAAAAGTTGCCATTCTTTTAAAGGCAATTTCCCAGAAATATGATATATATTATTCCCCATGTTTTTAATCAAAGGAACATCATTCTCATCCATTTCTTCGATTAATTCTTCCATTAGACCATCTAAAGAAATAAAACCTTCTAAGCCTCCGTATTCATCCATGATAAAAACTTCTTTTTTTTGATTTTTATCCATAAATGATAAAAGGCTTTCTACATTAAAATTTTCTGAAATAAAAGGAACAGAACTTATTATTTTTTTTATGTTTTTATCTTTTGATAAAAAAAAGTCTTTTGCATGTAAAATTCCTATAATATCATCTTCATCATCGTTATGGTATATAGCTATTTTTTTTGTTTTTTTAGAGATAAATAATGATTCTATTCTTTCTTTTGGCCAACCTATAGATGCTTTAACAAGATGCACTCGAGGAATCATAATCTCTTTTACCTTAATGTTTTTTAAATCCATTAAGTCTAATAACATTTCATGTTCTGTAGCAGGTAAAATTCCTTTTTGTTCACTTAAGGCGAGAAAATCTTTCATTTCATCGGAAGTAATAGAAATTTTTTCCTTATCCAAAGAAAAAATTTTAGAGAGAAAGTAAATAATTTTATCTAAAAATGAAGTGATAGGTGATAAACAACAAAGAATAAAGTGTAAGGGAATGCAAAATAATCGAGCCAAAAAAAGTGATTTTTTAATGGCAATTGCTTTAGGTAGTACTTCCCCAAACATAATCACAGCCAATAAAGCGAGAATGCCACCTAAAACATGAAAAGATGCACCATATATTTTAGCAACATCAAAACTTATGGAGTTAGAAATACTAAAGAAACTTATGTTTACTAATGTATTTCCAAATAAAATAGTGACCAATAACATTCTAGGATTTTGAACAAGCTTTTTTAAAGTTTGACTTCTTTTATCATTTTTTTCTGATAAATTAGCAATTTCCAAAGACGATAATGAAAAAATAGCAGTTTCAGAACTTGAAAAAAAGGCAGAAAACGAAAGCAATACACATAAAAAAAATATGGAAATTAAAATATTCATACTACTTCATCTTGATCTTTTAGTAATGTATAATGAGAAAAAGGAGAGAAAAAAAGAACAAGAACGTTTTTTAGAAAACGTTCTTGTAAAAGGCAGTGTTTACAATGTATTCACGAGCTGGATCATAGGCATAAACAATGCAATAACAATAAAACCTACTGTACCACCTAAGAAAATAATCAACATAGGTTCCAACATACTTACCATGGCACCAACTAAAATATCTACTTCTTCGTCATAGTTGTCGGCAATTTTTATCATCATTTTATCTAATTCACCAGTTTCTTCTCCTACGTCAATCATATTAATAACAATGTCATCAAATTCACCACTTTTTGCCAAAGGTTCTGCAATACTTTCACCTTCACGGATACTTTCATATACAGAACCAATGGCATTGGCAATTACACTATTGCTAATAGCATTCTTCACAATAGATAATGCTTCCAAAATAGGCACACCAGAAGAAATTAAAGTACCTAGTGTTCGAGTAAAACGGCTGATAGAAGATTTACGAATCAAGTCTCCCATAATAGGCAGAGAAATGTAAAATCTATCTAGCAGAGCTTTGCCATCTTTATTGCTACTGATCAAACGATATACAAAAATAAATCCTAGAATACCAACAAGAGCTACCCACCACATGTTGTAAATTTGTCTACTCATAGCAATTAGTAGTTGTGTAGGTGCTGGTAATGTTACTTTTAAATCATTAAAAATCTTTTCAAAGTTAGGAACTACTAATATAAGAATACCTATCACAATACCAAGAGAAATCACTAGAACAGCGACAGGGTATGTTGCTGCACCTTTGATACGTCTTTTTAATTTTTCAGATTTATCCATGAATTCTGATAAACGGCGTAAAATAGTATCGAGCACACCACCCATTTCACCAGCTTTCACCATATTTACATATAATTTATCGAAAATTTTAGGGTGTTTGGCTAAAGAATCTGAGAATGTGAAGCCACTTTCAACATCATCTGCCACTTCTGTGAGTGCATTTTTTAAATTTCCTGCTTTCATTTGACCTTGCAGAATTTTTAAACTGCGAACAATCGGAAGACCAGCATCTTGTAATGTGGAAAGTTGGTTTGTAAATGTTGCTAAATCTTTTGATTTTACGCCACCACCAAATTGTAAAGCCATGTATTTCTCCTTTTTGGAATTCTATATAGACTAACAATTCCAATTTTGTTTTCTATATTCTATTAAAATAAAGTTTCTCTCACCACTTCTTCAATCGTTGTAATTCCATCAAAAATAGCCAATAATCCACTTTCACGCAATGTTCGCATGCCTTGGTCTCGTGCTGTTTCGCGCAATTGTCCACTAGAATGACGTTGTAAAATGCCATTTCGAATTTCATTCGTACAAACCATGATTTCAAATAAAGCAGTACGACCACGATATCCTGTTTTATTGCAATTATTGCAACCTTTTCCATATGCAAAACGTTTGCCACCAAGATCTTCTGGTTGCAATCCTAATTCTAGAACTTCTTCTAATTGAGGGACGTATTCTACTTTACAATTTGCACAAATACGACGAACAAGACGTTGTGCAATGATGCCTTCCAAAGTAGCAGCAATTAAAAAGGGTTCAATTCCCATATCTACTAAACGAGCAACAGTCCCTGGTGCATCATTGGTATGCAAGGTGGAAAATACTAAGTGTCCTGTTAAAGCAGCTTCTACAGCAATACCTGCTGTTTCTTTATCACGAATTTCTCCTACAAGAATTTTATCTGGATCCTGTCGCAAAATACTACGAAGAGCAGCAGCGTATGTCATACCAATATCATTATTAATTTGACATTGCATGATGCCTTCAATATCGTATTCTACAGGGTCTTCCGTAGTAATAATTTTAATGTCAATAGTATTGGCTTCATTCAAAGCAGAATATAAAGTAGTAGTTTTCCCAGAACCAGTGGGACCAGTTACAAGCACAATGCCATTAGGTTTGGCAATAAATCTTCTCATAGTCTCTAGGTCACGTTCTCGTAAACCTACACTTTCCAAATCTAAATTAACAACAGTTCTGTCCAAGATACGCATAACGCAACTTTCACCAAACATGGTTGGAAGAGTAGATACACGAAGGTCAACAGGACGACCTCCAATCGTCAACTCAATACGACCATCTTGTGGTAAACGAGTTTCAGCAATATCCAAATTACTCATAACCTTAATACGAGAAATTAAAGCCAATGCTAAGTGAGGTGGTGGAGGCATCATTTCATACAACACACCATCTACACGATAACGAATTTTAAAATCTTTTTCAAAGGGTTCAAAGTGGATATCAGATCCTTTATCTTTAATGGCTTGCATTAAAATCAAGTTCAACAATTTAATCACAGGAGGAGAATCTGCCATTTTACTTAAATCATCTAAATCATAGCCAGTTTCTTTCTCTGCAATTTCCACTAACTCACCTTCGCTGACCATATCTGACAAAAGACTATCAAATGTTTCTTTATCAGAATCAGCATAATATTTTTCAATGGCACGTTGGATTTGATCTTCATTAGACACTGCCCCTTGCACTTCACAATGCAACATGAGACGTAAGTCATCCAATACTTGGATATTCATGGGATCTGCCATAGCAATGGTCAAAACATCATCTTGGAATTTAACGGGAATCACGCGGTAGATGCCTGCCATTGCTTTAGGAACTTTTTGAATAATTTCAGGCAAAATTTCCACAGAATCTAGGTTGATTGTTCCCATTCCAAATTGTTCGCCCAAAGCTCCCAAAACTTCTTCGTCAGTGATCCATCCCATTTCTACAAAAATACGACCAATGGCGCCACCTTTTTCTTTTTGAATAGAAAGCGCTTGTCGAATTTGTGATTCATCCACAAGATTCTTATCTTTTAAAATCTGTCCAATCAATCTATGTGGTGCATCCATGCACTATTTCCTTTCTATGCTATGGGTTTTATTTGAGCTTGCATTTGAGCTTGCATTTGAGCTTGTGTATACTCTTTTACTTTTTGTTGCACAGCAGTTGGATCAATAGAATACTGCATCATATCTGCATACGTAATTCGTTTTGCAATAAATTGTTCAAATAAAGAATCATCTAATAAAAGCATACCATATTTTTTCCCTGTTTGGATCATGGAATCAATTCTAAAAGTCTTGTTTTCACGAATTAAGTTTGAAATGGCAGCATTGGAAATCATAATTTCAAAGCAAGCTACTCGACCTGGTTGATCACATCTTGGAATCAATAATTGTGAGATGACAGCAGCTAAAGAACCAGCTAATTGAACACGAATTTGTTCATGTTGTTCTTGAGGAAATGCATCAATAATACGATCTACTGTTCTAGCGGCACCTGTAGTGTGCATAGTTCCTAGAACTAAGTGTCCTGTTTCTGCAGCAGTGATAGCAGCTTGCATTGTTGCTAGGTCACGCATTTCACCTATAAGAACAACGTCAGGATCCATACGTAAAGCACGTCGCAATGCTTCATTAAAGTTGGGGACATCCACTCCCAATTGTCGTTGCGTGATGATTGATTTTTTATGATCGTGATAATATTCAATAGGGTCTTCTACAGTAATGATATGATAATCATGCTCTGAATTCATAAAATCAATCATACTTGCTAAAGTTGTTGTTTTTCCACAACCAGTAGGGCCAGTCACTAAAATTAACCCTCTAGGTTTGCTTAACAAGGTTTTAACATGATGAGGTAAACCAATTTCATCAAAATTCAATAATTTACTAGGAATTTGACGCAAGACTAAACTTAATCCTAGTTTTTGTTTAAATACAGAAACACGGAAACGAGCTTGGTCTGCAAAAGCAAAACTAAAATCAGCACCACCCAATTCATTTAATTCTTGTTGAAAACGATCTGGCGTAATGCTTTTCATAAAAGCAAGAGTATCGTCCGCAGTCAAAGGCGGAGTGTTGAGTGCTTTTAATTTCCCATGAAAACGAACTGTAGGAGCACGTCCTACAGATAAATGTAAATCTGAGCCACCTTTACTTACCATCAATTGAAGCAATTGATTCATATCAGCCAATGTAATCTCCTCCAAATATCATCTAGCTAAAAAGATCAGAGATCATTTTGCATGTGTAACGCGAAGAACTTCAGGAATACTAGATAAGCCTGATAAAATTTTACGAACACCATCTTCTTGCAATGTAGTCATACCACCAGAACGCTGTGCTTCTTCACGCAATTTCATAGTAGGTGCTTGGTGAAATGTAAGTTCACGAATCGGAGGCGACATTTCCAAAAGTTCATAAATTCCAAGACGACCGCGATATCCACCACCTTTACATTCATCGCAACCTTTTGGACCATATAATTTAGAAGTACGTACTAACTCTTTAGTTAAACCTATACTTGCTAATTCAGCCTCTGTAGGAGTAATTAATTGTTTACATTTTGGACAAAGCCTTCTGATTAAACGTTGTGCTAAAATAGCTTGGACTGCAGAAGAAACTAAAAATGGTTTTACGCCCATGTCAATCAAACGAGTAATGGCACTTGGTGCATCATTCGTATGCAATGTGGAAAACACTAAGTGACCTGTCAAAGCAGCTTGGATAGCAATTTCCGCAGTTTCAGTATCACGAATTTCTCCTACAAGTACAACGTTGGGAGCTTGACGCAACATAGCACGAAGAATACTTGCAAAATTCAAACCAATTTCATGGCGAACTTGGCATTGATTAATCCCAGCAATGTTATATTCCACAGGATGTTCAGCAGTAATAATTTTGACGTCAGGACGGTTCAATTCAGAAAGAGCAGCATACAAGGTAGTAGTTTTCCCAGAACCAGTAGGACCTGTAACTAAGAAAATACCATTTGGTTTTTTGATAATTCTTTGAAAACGATCATAATCAATTTCATAAAAACCAAGTTCATCTAAACTGACCAATGCTTTTTCTTTATCTAAAATACGCATGACCATGCTTTCGCCATGGTAGCAAGGCAATGCAGAAACACGTAAGTCAATGTCACGACCTTGCAAAGTCACTTTAATACGACCATCTTGAGGGATGCGACGTTCTGCAATGTTCATTTCCGACATAATTTTCAAACGACTCAAAATCGAACCTTGCAAACGCTTAGGAGGTGAATCTACTTCTTGGCAAATGCCATCAATTCGATAACGAACCCGTAATTTATTTGCCAAAGGTTCAATATGAATATCTGAAGCTCTGTTTTTCAATGCTTCGCTAATAATTAATGTAACAAGGCGAATCACAGGTGCATCATCATCTTCCGCCATGTCATCATCTTCTGTAGTTACTTCTTCAATACTATCATCACCACTATATATATCAGTTTCTGTGATTGCACTATAAATGTCATCTAAAGCATTTTTTTCTACACCATAATATTTTGCGATGGCTCCAGACATAGAATCTGGGGTAGTCAATGCACATTCTACTTCGCACCCCAAAATGAACTTCATATTATCTAAAGTCAACAAATCTAGTGGATCGATCATTGCTACAATTAAGGAACGATTTGTTTTTTTTACGGGAATAATACTATGTTCTTCCACTACAGATCTAGGGACTGTATCAATCACATCTTGTGGAATTTCCCCTTTGGATAAGTCTAC
This sequence comes from Planctomycetota bacterium, assembly GCA_017993505.1. Classification (GTDB taxonomy): domain Bacteria; phylum Planctomycetota; class Uabimicrobiia; order Uabimicrobiales; family JABWCH01; genus JAGOMP01. The sequence goes on along the minus strand of JAGOMP010000013.1, from coordinate 26,621 downwards.
ATAAGGAATAGCAAATTGACGTGCCAAAGCTTGTGTAATTTGAACTTGTGTTGCATATTGTAATGCAATCAACGATTCTCCCAATTTACAACCATTTTCTTGTTGATATTGAAGTGCATCATTTAATTGTGATTCATCAATAATACCTAGCGCTTTTAAAATACTCCCCAAACGCTTACGTTGTTTCGCCATATCATTTCCTTCATTAATTTCAATTTCTAAAATACTTTCAACCTAGATAATAAAGCGACGTAATATTAATTTATCGTAAAATCAAGCAACTGTCAATAGAAAAATATTTAGAGAATCGCTTTGTTGAATATCCTAGAAAAAAAGTGTTATTTTTTATCTTATGCTAAAAAATATACATTTGATTCTTTAGTTTACATCATAGATGACATAAAATATTTTTTTAACAATAGATATAAAATAACACTTTTTATAGTCTGAATATTTATCTTTTAAGTGCAGTCCCATATGCCATTATATAGGATCCCACACCTTTTTCATTTGCACTAGCCACGTTAGGATTTTCTATATTTATACCAATAACACGAACATTGATAATGCAATCTGCTTGAAGACGGACAGCTTCTTTTTTCAAACGGAGCAAGGCTTCACGTCGAGCACGATCTGCTTGTTTTGTTAGACTTTTTATTTCACCGCCAAATATACTTTTATACTGAGAAAAAATATATTTGATTTTATCACTTCCTAATGCGTATTCACTACAAATTAATTGTCCTGTTCCATTTTGATATTCTTCAGGAATTGATTTTTGGGTGGAAATGATAATAGATTTATATTTTTCTCCTTCTTCCTCTAAGTAAGAAAGATGTTTTCGTTCTTTATGGACAATATAGAACATAAAAAGAAAAGGTAAACTGATAAGTGCCAGTACTACTAAAATAAAGAGAGGAACCATTAAATATGATAGAATTTCATAAAAGATCATTTCCATAATAGCCTCTTTCTTGTGAGAAAAATTAATCTATTATAACAGCAGTCCCATATAAATATATTTCTGCGGCTCCTTGAGCTACTGCAGAAGTAGCAAAACGTACATTGACAATGGCATTGGCTTTTAATTGACGAGCTTGTTCTATCATACGTTCCATAGCTTCTCTACGTGCTTCTGTCAATAATTCTGTATATCCTTTTAATTCACCACCAACTAAATTTTTAAAACCTGCCATAATGTCTTTACCAACATGCTTTGATCGTACTGTATTACCTTGTACTAATCCACGAACTTCAAGAATATTATGTCCAGGAATTGTTTCTGTATTTACAATAATCATAAAAAATTCCTTTTAAAAAATACTACAATATGATTTTAAAATACTACAATATGATTTTAAAATTATAGAAAAAACTATAATATATGTCAATAAAAAAAAAACAGAGAATACTTTCTTAGAACATACGAATAACAGATATCATAGCGAATATTATTAATATACGTGAATAATCGATAGCATAGCTAATACGTTCCATGCTAAATGAATACCTATTGCATAATACAATGGATTTAAATGATTGCCTATCTCCTCTTTTTGATTATTTTTTAATGAATCTTCATACGCTTGTACAATACTAAAAGAAGCAATGAAGGCACAAATAACATGTAAAACAGTACAATATTTCCAACGAAAATCCATAATAGCTGTAAGCCTTGTAGCTGGTAAGCTAGATAAATAAAAATTTTTGTAAATAAGATTTTCAATGATTGCAAATTCTAATCCAGATACTATGGCAACAAGAAAAATTTGAGTACGATCTTTAATAAGAAAAGGATAGCTTTCTAATAAAATAATATTTCCCAATTGTTTGAAAACTTCTTCAATACAAGGTGCAATCAAGGGATATATAAAATAAAAATCGCTATAAATAAATGCTTGTAAAAAAGTACCAATGACTGCTAAAATGCCTGAAATACATAAAATTCCAACATATATTCCAATAGATTTAGAAGAATATTTACTTTCCATTTCTTCTAAATAACTATGATAATCAAAAACCTTATCTTCTTGAAGATGAGGTTCATTGAAAATGTTTTGTTCAGCATTCATTTTTTTAGCGACATTTTGTTCATGGTATGGTGATTTATCATCAAAAATATCCATTGAATTATGTGAAAAAAAATCTCGTTGTTCATCATAAAGATGTTTATTCTTTTCCAATATCCCTTTTAAAGCTGGCTCAAATTCTATACCATGTTTATTTTTTTTAGACAAAATATCTCTCCTATATAAAAAAAAGAATCATGTTATTGATAAAAGCGAAAACAAAATAACATGATTCTTTTCAAAAAAATACTATGTTTTAAAACAAAATAACATGATTCTTTTCAAAAAAATACTATTTTTTTAAATTAGGCGTATATTTTAAAATAGGTTCTCGAGCTGCCTTGACTTCATCTAACCTAGTCACAGGAGTCATATAAGGTGCTTCTTGCACTTTCCAAGGTTCTTCTTGAGCTTCTGTAGCAATCGACTTCATGACTTCAATAAACTTATCTATTGTTTCTTTATTTTCTGTTTCTGTGGGTTCAATCATAATGGCTTCAGAAACAATGAGAGGAAAATAGACAGTAGGTGGATGAATCTCATAATCTAATAGCCGTTTTGCAATATCTAAAGTACGAACTTGTGTATTTTTCTTAAATTCATCTGCTGAAAAAATACATTCATGCATACATACTCTGTCGTATGGAAGATGATACACATCTTTCAACTTATTCATAATGTAATTGGCATTGAGAACAGCAATTTTACCCACTTGTCCCAATCCTTCTTTACCCATTCTACGAATATATGCATAGGCTTTTAAAATTACACCAATGCTTCCAAAATACATTCTCGTTTGGCCAATACTTTCTGGCATAGAAACAGTACGATATATGCCATCTTCATCTTTTGTAACAATGAGTCCTGGTAAAAAATCTTCCAATAAAGAACAAACAGCAATAGGACCTGCTCCTGGACCACCGCCACCATGAGGTGTGGAAAAAGTTTTATGAAGATTGTAATGCATTACATCAATTCCAAAATCTCCAGGGCGTGCTATACCGAGAAGTGCGTTCATATTAGCACCGTCCATATACACAAGTGCACCAGCTTCATGTACCAATTCCGTGATTTCTTTAATTTTTTCTTCAAAAAGTCCTAATGTATTCGGATTGGTAATCATCAATGCAGCTACTGTATCATTTAAATTCGCTTTTAAATCTTCAATCTCTAAAAATCCATTGGCTGAAGATTTAATTGTTTTTACATCATATCCACAAACAGCACAACTTGCAGGGTTAGTGCCATGTGCAGAATCAGGAATTAAAACAAGGTTTCGAGAATTGCCTTGTGATTGATGGTATGCTTTGATTACCATCATACTAGAAAGTTCACCATGGGCACCAGCTGCAGGTGCTAAGCTGACTGCATCTAAACCAGCAATGTCTTTTAAATATTCTTGCATCTCAAAAAGCATTTGCAAAGTACCTTGCACATGTTCATCTTTTTGATAAGGATGAACTTTTAAATATTTAGGCATAGCTGCTACTACTTCATTGACTTTAGGATTGTACTTCATAGTACAAGAACCTAATGGATAAAAACTGCTATCTAATCCAATATTTCTACGAGATAAATTTGTAAAATGTCGCACCAAACCTAATGTATCGATTTCAGGTAACATTGCTTTTTCTTTGCGCATATATTTTGCACCTAAAATTTTCGTTGCATCTTGTTTAGGAACATCTAGTTGCGGCAATTCATATGCTCTACGACCTGGTTTTGATAATTCATAGATAAGAGGAATACGAACGACCATTTCATCGTCCATTTCCATATTGTTATTTTTTTCTTCAGTTTGCATTATACACCCATATTCTTTAAGAGTTCTACTAAACGATCCATTTGTTCCCGAGTACGACATTCGGTTACTGCAATTAAAATATCATTTTTTCGTTCTGGAAACCATTTTTCTAATGCGACTCCACCATAAATATTATGTTCATAGAGATACGCAAGTACCTTGTCCGCATCTATAGGACAATGTAAAACAAATTCCCTGAAAAAAGGTGCTGAAAATGCAAGAGAAAAACCTTGTATTTTTGACAATTCATCAGCTAAATAATGGGCTTTTTGAAAACATTGGTCAGCAACTTCATAAAAACCTTCTTTACCTAATGCACTAAGATAAATTAAACCTCGCAATGCCATTAATGCTTGGTTAGAACAAATATTGGAAGTTGCTTTTTCTCTCTTAATATGTTGTTCTCGCGTTTGAATCGTTAATACAAAACCTCGTTCATTATTCCCATCTACTGTTTGTCCCACAATACGACCGGGAATTTGACGCAAATATTGTTGTTTGGCAGCAAAAAAACCAAAAGAAGGACCACCATAACACATAGGAATCCCTAAAGGCTGTCCATCGCCAACAGCAATATCAATATCATACTCACCAGGCGTCTTTAACATGCCTAAAGACACTGGATCTACAACCATAATGGAAAGTGCTTTTACAGATTGTGCTAATGCAACTACTTCATCTACATCTTCCAATACACCAAAAAAATTGGGTTGAGCAATTACAATAGTAGCTGTATCTGCTTGGACTACTTCTTTTGATTTTGCAATATCAATTTTTCCATCTATACTAGGTAATTCATGAATTTCAATATCTTGATTGATAAGATATGTATGAAGAGTTCTTCGATATTCAGGATGTAAACCTGCGGGAACATAAACATGTTTTCGTTTCTTTTTATGGTATGTATGAGCTAACAAAACAGCTTCTGCTAAAGATGTAGCACCATCATATATAGAAGCATTGGAAATATCCATGCCTGTCAAATTACAAATAGCTGTTTGGTATTCAAAAATTGTTTGTAATGTACCTTGGCTACCTTCTGGTTGATAAGGAGTATACGAGGTTGTAAATTCACTCCGACCTACAATAGCATCAATCAGAACAGGGATAAAATGTTCATACGTACCAGCTCCCATAAACGAAACAAATTCATCTGTTGTCTTATTTTTGGTAGCAAGCTTTTGCAAACAGCAAAGAACTTCTGGTTCAGAAAGTTTAGAAGGAAGATTATATTCACCTTGAAGACGAACATCTTCAGGAATTCCTTGAAACAATTCTTCTAAAGATTTCTTGCCTATTGCAGCAAGCATTTCTTTAATATCTTGAGAAGTATGAGGAATATATGCCATATTTAAACCTTTTAAAAAAAACAAACCAGTATTTAAGATTTCTTTAAATACTAAATAAATACCAATAAACACTCTATTGTACCATAAAAAATATGGATGCAATAGATTTTTCAGTATATAAAAAATAATTGAAAGGTTTCATTCATCCACTGAAAAACAATAGCATAAAATATTTTTTATATTTATACTGCTAATAGCATACTATTTACAACATAAATTAATATTTCCTATACTGTTGCCAGCATACTATTTTTTTTCAGAAAAAATTGAAAATCTTTCAATTTTTGTCCATGCTAGGAGACAAAGCTGTAGCTTGAAACTTATACCCTACTCCTCGTGCTGTGACAATATATTCTATACTATCATCTTCAGATTCTAATTTGTGACGGAGTTTTGTAATAAAATTATCTACAGTTCGTGACGTTCCAAAATAATCTACACCCCAAACCTGTGCAAGAATTTCTTCACGAGAAAGAACTTTCCCCTCATTTTCAATAAATAACTTGAGTAAGTCAAACTCTTTGGAAGACATTTCTAAAAATTTATCATTGGCTGTGACAGTGCGACCAATAAAATCAATATAAAATTTGCCAAAACTAAAATTAGGAAGCGTAGGTTGGTAGTAATATTTTCTACGCAAAAGAGCTTTTACACGAGCAATTAATTCTCGGATAGAAAATGGTTTTGTGATATAATCATCAGCTCCTAAATCTAACCCCATTATTTTATCAATTTCTTTGTCGCGTGCTGTAAGCATTAGTATTAAAATGGGCAAGTTTTTTTGGCGAATGGATTTGCATATCTCAAATCCACTGATTTTGGGTAACATAACGTCTAGAATAAGTAAGTCTGGAAGTTTTTGAATGGCAAAGGTAAGCCCTTCTTCACCATCTTGGGAACTTAGTACATTGTAGCCTTCAAATTGCAAATTTTTTTCTAAACCTAGCAATATAGACGGATCGTCTTCAATGATTAGGATAGATTCCATTTTTGTTTTTTATTTGAATTTTTTTATTTCTTTGATTGTAATTATAAAATCCTACGCTCAGGCGTAGGATTTTATATACTGTAAGGGATATTAATACATACTTAAATATAATTATATTTTATAATTATATTTAAGTAAACCGTGAAAAATACTATTTTAACGATTTATAACTGAAATCGTGGGAAACACTATTTTAACGATTTGTAAAAATTCTGCCTTCTCTAAATGCTTTGGCAATGGCTTTAGGAACTTCAGCTTGAGCAAGTACAACTATAGCTTTATTCTCTTGAACAGCAGCTTTCATTTCTTGTTCATAAGCAATGGCCATCATTCTTCGTTCTTCTGCTTTTGCTTGTGCCACTCGTCTATCAGCATCAGCTTGGTCGGTCTGTAATTTTGCACCAATATTTTCACCAACATCAATATCAGCAATATCAATGGATAAAATTTCATACGCTGTGCCTGCATCTAAACCTTTAGAAAGCACAGTTTTAGAAATTCTATCAGGATTTTCTAATACATCTTTGTGAGATGCTGAAGAACCAATTGCACTTACAATACCTTCACCTACACGTGCGATAATCGTGTCTTCTGTAGCACCACCAACGAGGCGATCAATATTAGCTCGTACTGTAACTCTTGCTTTTGCTTTGAGTTGGATACCATCTTGAGCCACGGCATCCATGGTCACTTTATTACTCTTTACATCAGGACAATCAATGACTTTAGGATATACAGAAGTTTGCACAGCATCTAGAACATCACGTCCTGCTAAATCAATTGCAGCGGCTTTTTGGAATGTTAAAGGAATATTTGCTCTACTGGCAGCAATCAAAGCACGAACAACATTTCGTACATTTCCTCGTGCTAAATAATGAGACTCTAGCAATTCTGTAGGAAGATTTAAACCAGCTTTAAATGCCATAATTCTGCTATTTACAACAATATTGGCATCTACTTTTCTTAACCACATCCCAACTAAACTTGCCATGGAAACGCCTGCACCCGAAGAAAATGCTTGGATCCATAAATTCCCAAAGCTGAAAATGAGAATTAGCATGAAAAATCCTATTATGCCTAGCACAATAAGACCTATTACTTGCATAGGTGATGTTGCCAAAAAAAATTCTATCATAATTTTTTGATACCTTTCTGTGAAATATTTTCTCTCTAATTAGAAATCAAATATAATTCGATATGTGAATAGTATGACTATAGTTTTATCATGTTTATTTAATTTTCTAATTGGAGTACATTTTACAAAGACACAGGTTTACTAAAAATTTCAGCAAAAATAATGGCCCTCTGCACCTCAGAAAATCTTGTATCTGTCATTAAGGTATGGATAATTTGATTTCCATCATCTTTTACAACGATTTTTCTTTCAATTACTCTTTGTTCTGCAGGTTGTCTTACCACAACGTCTTGTCTAGGTACTCTAACTTCTTGTTTTCCTGGTACATTTGTCGCTTGTTGTGCCACTCTTTGTTGTTGTGTCACTCTTTGTTGTTGTGCTTGAGTGAGCATGTTTTGATTTCCCGCTCGCATATTTTGCAAATATTCTCGAATTTCTGCTGCAGAACGTTTCTGGATATTAGATGCAGATCCACCACTCTGTTCTACTTTTTTACCAGCTGCATTAGCTATTTTAACAGCGATAATAATGATGAAGATAAGAATCGGTATATAATCCATAATGTACCTTTTTCTTCTTTATATATTAGAATTTAAAACTGCTACTTGGTTCTCCTGCAATAGCAGAACGCATGGAAGTATCAGCCATGACATTACGAAGCTTATAATAATCCATTAAACTGAGTTTACCTGTATTGAAAGATTCTGCAATAGCTTTTGGAATTTCAGCTTCTGCTAAAACAACTTTGGCTTGATTTTCTTGAATTTGTGCCAATCGTTCTTGTTCTAGAGCAATAGCCATAGCACGACGTTCTTCTGCTTTTGCTTGGGCAATTTTTTTATCAGCTTCTGCTTGGTCAGCTTGCAATTGTGCACCAATATTAATACCAACATCAATATCAGCAATATCAATCGATAAAATTTCAAATGCTGTTCCAGCATCTAAACCTTTTTGCAAAACAGTTTTAGAAATACGAACTGGGTCTTTCAAAACAGTTTTATAATCTGATGAGGAACCAATTGTAGTCACAATACCTTCACCTACACGTGCAATAATTGTATCTTCGGTAGCACCACCTACAAGTCTATCTAAATTAGCACGAACAGTTACTCTAGCTTTCGCTTTCAGTTGAATACCATCTTTAGCAACAGCATCAATCGTTGTACGAGTACTACCACGAACAAAAGCAGGACAGTCAATTACTTTAGGATTAACAGAAGTTTGTACAGCTTCCAATACATCACGACCTGCTAAGTCAATGGCTGCTGCTTTTTGAAATGTCAAGGGAATATTGGCTCGGCTTGCAGCAATCAATGCTCGAATTACGTTGGGTACATTACCTCTAGCAAGATAGTGTGATTCTAAAGTATCTGTCGATAAATTCAAACCAGCTTTGACTGCCATAATACGACTATTTACAATTACAGTAGGATTGACTTTTCTAAAAGACATACCTATGAGAGACCAAAGAGTAACTTTAGCACCAGAAGCCCATGCTTGGATCCATAGAAAGCCGTATTTTCCTAGAAAAACAAGTGCAACTAATCCAACCAAACCAGCAATCACAATTACTATGATACCGCCAGTTTCACCTGATGGCATAGAAAATTGATTTATGGGTCTTCTTCTTTGTAAAAAAAACATGATATTCATAAAGAACATGCAATTTTACCTCCAAAATAATATTTTAAGGAATATAAAATGAATATTATCTTTATATGGGACAAATTCTCTTAAAAATTTCTAACTTTCTTTTTCTATTCTTTGAACAAGAATTCTATATCCTTCGACTTTAATCACCTTAATTGGTGTATTTGCTGGAATAATATCACAATCGCTCACCACATCAATTCTACGATTGCCAATTTTAGCAGTGCCAGAAGGTCGTAATAACGTAATACTAACACCTTCTTGCCCAAGTAAACTTTCTAATGTTTCATCATTAGCAACAAAACCATCTTCCACATTTTGAGAGGAGTGCAAAGTAACACGTTTTAACCACCAAATAATCAGCAATGGAATAAAAATAACAGTGATACCTAATAATGCTAATCCATATATTTTAGAATGATATGCAAAAGCACCATATATAGAAAAAGTAATGCACACTCCCCCTAAAATTCCTAGAATTCCACCTGGAACATAAAATTCAAAAAAGATAAAACATAATCCCAAAAAATATAATAAACAAAGAATACCTAAATCTGCCATAATAAAATTCATGTATGAGCTCCTATTCTTGAATCGTAAGTTTTTCCCTTAAGATTCAATTTTATCAACAAAAATTTGATTGCCTCTAATTTCTATTACTTTAATTTTTGTTCCATCTGTGAGAAAATCACCTAAAGAAGTCACATCATAGAACTCTTCACCAATTTTTGCTTTACCAGCTGGTCGTAATGTGCTTGTTACAACACCTTCTTTATCTAGTAAAGCATTATAAGAATCAATAGCAATAGTGTATCCATCTTCGGGAGTCTGAACAGTTGCCACAGATAATTTATATAGAGGTGCGTTTTTAGGAGCAAATTTAAAAATGATCGCTAATATAAGAATATCTAAAGTAAGACTTCCTAAAATAATCAAAATATTTGTTATAAAATCAGAACTTTCTGCTGCTGTAGTAGGGAAAACAAACGTTTGCAATGATAAAATTAAAGCAAAAACACAACAAATAATCCCTACAATGCCAGTTATTCCAAACCCTGGAATCACAAATATCTCAAGTGCTAAAAGAAAAATTCCAAAAAGAAACAACAAAATTTCCCATAAAGCAGTTGTTTCAGCTAGAAATCCACCTATAAACGCTATAACTAAACATAAAATTCCAACAATTCCAGGGACGCCAAAACCAGGTGTAACACATTCTAAAATAATACCCAATATGCCTAAAGCAATAAGCATTCCACGTACCCAAGGTGAGGAGAAAAAATTACCAACGAAATCTGTAGTAGAAGTACCTATCTCACGAACAGGATAATCAGATAAAGAAAGCCCTTTCAATAAATCATTTCTCGAATCATAGATTTCAGTACAAAATCCATATTCTTTTGCTTCCCTTGCAGTGAAATTTGCTATTTCCCCTGCTTTCACAATCGTTCCCCGTTCTATAATTTCGCCTATATTATCAATATTTTCTTCTCTAAACTTCTCAAGTTCAGCATTTGTCTTAAAAAACCGTTCGCCTCGGAAATAAATTTCCTTTACTTCTAGCTTTTTATCTACCATAGCTTCTGCTAAAGCTGCTGGATAATTTCCATGTTCTGCATATGCTCGAAAATGTGCTCGAAAGGCTGACACATACTTTTCATCAGCTGGTACAATTCCTTGAGGCGTTTTCATTTTTACTTCTGCTGAACCAATAGAAGCTTGCTCTTTCATATATATGCGGTCACAGGCTAAAGAAAGCAAAGCTCCACAACTCCAAGCAAAACCATTGATATATGCATATACCATTACCTTTTTATCTTTTAATCGATCTACCTCTTGGCACATCTCTAAAACTGCATCTACAGATCCCCCTGGAGTATCAATCTCAATGATTAAAAGCTTCGTTGTTTCTGGTTGAATACGACTCAACATTCGCACAAAAGGAGAAGCAGTAAAACTAAAAATCTCTCCTTTAAACGGAAGAATCAAAACTTCTTTCTTTACTTCTTCACCTTGTTCTTCTTGTGCAAAACATGGAACAAAACATAGACATATACAAAGGAAAATATACCATTTAGTTTTCATTTCTGTCTCCAGAAAACGATTATATCATATATTTGCTGAACTTAATCTATATGTAGAATAATAGGAACAATTTGCTTATTTTGATCTTTCATATCATTCCTACTTAATAAACGTAACAATTCATTATAATTTATTTTCTTGAAAATTCAATAGAAAAAAAAACAATTATAAAACTCATTTCAATACTATAGAAAGACAGAATTATAGAGAGACTTGCTCAGACTTGCTCTGGGGAGTGGATGTTGCTCTGGGGAGTGAATGTTGCTCTGGGGAGTGAATGTTGCTCTGGGGAGTGAATGTTGCTCTGGGGAGTGAATGTTGCTCTGGGGGTGAATGTTGCTCTGGGAGGAAATGTTGCACTGGGGAGGTGTCAGTTGCTCTGGGGAGGGAAAATTATTAATGAATACGAAAACGCTTAGAATTACGTAAAATTACGTAGAAATTCGTTAATAGAAGTTAAAATGTATAGAATTACATAGAAATGCGTAAATGTGCTCTGGGGAGTGGATGTTGCTCTGGGGAGGTGTCAGTTGCTCTGGGGAGTTAATTTGCTCTGGGGAGTGAAAGTTGCTCTGGGGAGGTGTCAGTTGCTCTGGGGAGTGAATGTTGCTCAGGGGAGTGAATGTTGCACTGGGAGGAAATGTTGCACTGGGGGCGAAGAAGTTGTAGTTTTAGCTATTATCAAATAAATGGGAATATATAAGCATCTTATATAATATTTAGCCTAAGTAAAACTTAGGTGAATAATAAATATTCTGTTTAATTTATCTGCAAAGTACATATATATTTTTGTCTTAAGTCTTAAACCTTCACAATACTTTAAGGCATCATTAAAAAAACCATCGACATTTATTAGATTTGTTGCAGTTAAATTGATAAATTCATGTGGATTATCTATGTAAAAGTACATATGTGCATTGGCATTACCAGTTTTTCTAACATATTTATTTGCCAATTTTAATCCAGTAAAATTTGTTGCATCAAACACCAATTCACCTTTAGGAATTAATAATTTCATTTTTTTTATCATTTCTATAATTTTACTTTCATTGAAATATTGAAACACTCCTGATGCAACAATTATAGTTGGTAAAGATGTATCTATTTTTTTTATCCAATCTAAAGTAAACATATCTCCTGCTATCAACTTTTCATTTTCCGCATTTCCTAATATTTTTTTTCTTATGTCTATTACATTTGGTAAGTCAACATGATAAAAATTAGCTTTTATATTATCTATACGATGATATGCTGTTTCTAAACCTGAGCCTAAAAAAAACAACATTACTTTGTTTATTTGTCATCAGGAATTTTATTATCTTTTTATCTATTGTATATTGTCTACAAACACTTGCCATGTAAAAGTATTCTGTAGTATTATTTTTTATACTGTTTGTTGGTATATATTGTTCTAGAGACAATGCTTTTTCATCATAGAAGAATTTTGGAAATTTTTTAGATGCATATATTCTTGCTATAAGTGGAATATATAAAGTATCTTCCACACCATTAAGTATATTCTTTATTTTCATACTTTAGCTTTTCTTTCCAATTTATTTTTATTCAAAATTCTAATTTGTATTTTCTGAAATTATAGACATTTGTAAGTGATTACGGATATATAGGGTTTTAATGCAATTTTCTGGAATCATTAAAAATGTGCAATCTGTTCATCAAATTTTTTGTTCAATATTTAGGTAGCCTTATTCTAGGAAGAAAATTTACTCTGGGAGGATTTTTCTCTGAGGCTGTTAGTTTACCTCAGAGAAAATTTATTTTGATAACTGTACAATTTTAAATTTATTCTGATGACTGCACGATTTTTTAAAGTATTCTGTCAATTGCTATAATTGCTATGTTAGATTGTTTAGTGAATATTGTGTTATAAAAGGTTGCTTTCTGCAAAACTTACATAATCACCATTTCCAATAATAATGTGGTCTAGCACTTCAATGCCAATTAGTTTACCTACTTTTACTAGGCGGTTTGTGACTTGAAGATCTTCTTGGCTAGGTTGTGGGTTTCCACTAGGATGATTATGAACTAAGATCAAACTTTCTGCTGATTCACGGATGGCAGGTGCAAAAACTTCTCTTGGATGGACAATAGAAAGATTTAGTGACCCAATAGATACTAATTCTTCGCGAATCATGCAATGTTTACAATCTAATAATAGTGCAAAAAAGTGTTCTTTTTTATAATCTCGTAAACGTTCATGGTATAATAAAAATACATTTTTTGAACCGTTTAAAAAATCTCCTGGTTTAATGACCAAACGTTGAAATCGACGAGCAATTTCTAGGCAAGCTTTTAATTCTAAGGCTTTGATCTCGCCGATTCCTTTGATTCTTTGCAATTCTCTTACAGAGTAGGTGGAAATGCGACGCCAATCTCCAAATTCTTGAAAGATCAAATGTGCCAAATACAAAGCACTTCGTCCAGCTGTCCCTTTTCCCAATATAATTGCCATAAGTTCTGCGTCTGATAGATATTCTACTCCATATTGCAATGCTTTTTCACGTGGTCGTTCCATTAAAGGCATTTTTTGGATTGTATAGTCTATTTTCATGTTGAACTCCTTTTTAGAAAAAAATAATTGTTTTTTTCCATTATATGTAGGTATTGGACAGGTATATTTCTGTCGAACTCCTTGTATGAAAAAAAATAATTTGTTTTAATTTCTATTATATGGAGTCATTGGACAGGTATATTTTTGTTGTACTCTTAATATGAAAAAAAATAATTTGTTTTAATTTCTATTATATGGAGTTATTGGATAGCAAAAAAATATAAATTAGATTCTTCTGAAAAGGCAAAGTTATTTAGATAATGTAGGATATGATGGTAGTGTTGTTGATAAGTCTTTTTCAGAAAAATCTAATTTATATTTTTTTAAGTTGTGTTTTGAAAATATTTTTTATTCATATTCACGAAGGACGATACTGGAAAATTTTCCTTCTTGTAGTGTGACATATTCTTCTAATTGGCAGTATCCGTTGATACCGGAGAATCCAGCTTGGACTCTGTAATCGCCACTAGGAATGCCTTTGAGGATAGTTTCGCCATTATCATCTGTTTGTGATGTTTGTGAATATTGACCATCTGAGGAAACTATGGTGACTTCTGCACCGATTTGTGGTGTCCAAGAAGAGTCAATGACAGTGACAGATAGATTGGCAGTTTTTTTACTTTCTTGGCTTTTGCTAGTTAAGTAAATTTTGACAGTGCTTGTTGCATTGCTTAGTATAAAGACTTCTGTTGGTTTGCTTGGGTTGTGTCCTGCAATGCTTGCTACGTAGGAGTATTGTCCTGGTGGAAGGTTTGAAATTTGGAATTGACCTCCTAGGAGAGGAACATTGATTTCATTTACTTGATTTGTTTCTAAATATGTTTGTTGTAGTGTAATGGAATTCATTTGGTATAGTGGTTTGCCATCTACTAATATTTCTCCTTCTAATTTTCCATTTGTATGATATACAAGTTGTGTATTATCTTGTTCGATTGGTTCTTGTTGAATAGGTTCTTCTGGTTCTATTTGTTTTACTGGTATTTGTTCTATTTCTGTGGGTTGTATTTCATGTTGAATGATGTCAGAGTAGATGAGGCGAAGTTCTACAAGTTCAGTATCTGGTAATATGTGAAAGGGTTGTAGTGTTATTTTTTCTTTATTTAATATAGTATGAAAGTAGTATATACCTTTTGTTATATCGGGAATTTTGAATTTTCCAGTAGTGTCTGTTATGGTAGCATAAATGTGTTCATTTTTGTTTTCTTGGTTGTACAGTATTAATGGGATTTCTGGGATAGGTTGATTGGCTAAATCTATGATGTTTCCAATAATGGTGCTGGATTGTGCTTTTCTAGGATTATATGTCCAAATTCCAATGGTGCATGCAATAGATAGAATAAGAAAAAATATATATAGTATGATTTTTTTCATTTTTTTCTCTCATTTTTTTTGTATGTGTTGGATGTTTATTGTGATATTTTTTGTGCAGTTGTATGGATTTGTTGTATGATTTCTTGCTCTTGGGGAATGATTTTATTTTGCATAAGAATTTTTCCATCGCAAAGGACTGTGTCGATAGCAGATGTGGGAACGCTGTATATTAAGTTTGAAATGATGTCATGGTGCGGTGTCATATGTATATCGTTGAGGTTTAGGAGCATAAGGTCAGCATATTTGTTTTCCTGTATGATTCCAGCAGGAATTTGGAAAATTTCATGGGCAGTTTGTGTGATGGTTTTCCATGCTTCATGTGCGGGAAATTGTGTAGTATCGTTTTGAATCCATTTTTGTAAGAGCGTAGCAAATTTTGTTTCTTCTAGCATGTTTAGGTTGTTATTAGATGCACAACCATCGGTTCCTATGCAGAATCTAATGTTTTTTTCTTTGATTTGTTTATATGGAAAAAAGTTTACGCCTGCAAGTTTTAGATTGGAACAAGGGTTATGAACGAGTGCTACGTCGTATTTTTTTAGGATGTCAAGTTCTTCTTCATTAAGTTGTACACCGTGGCATCCAATGAGCCGTGGGCTTAGAAATTGGATAGATTCTAGAAAATGGATAGGATTTTGGTTGTATTTTTCTAATGTAGTTGTTTGGTCTAGTTTTGTTTCTGCTAAGTGAAAGTGTATGAGTAAGTTATGCTTTTGAGAGTAGTCTCGAATCCATTCTAGACTTTGTTTGGAAACTGTATATAGAGCGTGAGGTCCTAAGGCAAATTGAATTCGACGGGAGTATTTTTTGCTTTCTTCATGGAGTTGGATAGTCTGTTCTTGTTGTTCTGCTGCTTTTTTAGGATCATCTATGTCGATGAAAACAGAGGAAATATGGGCACGTAGTCCCATTTCTTCTACAGCTTGGGCTGTGCCGTGGAAGTGCCAATACATGTCGTTAAAGTATGTTGTGCCTGTTCTAATCATTTCTAGGCAAGCTAGTTTTGTACCCCAATATACATCTTCTTCTGTGAGTTTTGCTTCCACAGGCCAAATTTTTTCTTGTAGCCATTGCATTAAAGGTAGATCATCTCCATATCCACGAAATAGGCTCATGGCAGCGTGGTTATGGCCATTAGCAATGGTGGGTAGAGCGACTTTATTTGTCCCATCGATGATTTGGCATTCGTTGGTGTTGTATGTAGGTGCATTTTGTAGAGATTCAGTGTTGTTGGTGTCAGCAATGTATTGAATGATGTTGTCTTGTATGTAGATATGGACTATTTTTTCGTTTAATAGTACGTTTTGTATAATGGTATTCATGTTTTTCCTTTAGGTAGGATGTAGTTTTAAAAAAATAGCATGGCTTCTAATCGGATGATAAAGGCATGATTTTTCCCTCGTGCACCGAGTTGATTGAAGTGGTCTTCTAAATAATAGGCGTTGAATAAGTAGCCTGCTGCCACAGAAAAGATTAAGTCAGGACTATATTCCCAAGTGAGGCGAATATCAATTTCATCGCCTATTCTTTTGCTAGACTTTGGATCTGCATCTACAGCTTGAAAATGGGCGTAGATGAGGTCTAATCTCATTTCTTCTTTTGTTATGGGAGTGAGTGTGAGTCCTGTTTTGAATTTGACTGCCCAATAGTTAGAATCTATGTCTAGTCCATAATTATTGTCTTCGATAATTAAGGTAGAGTCTATGTCTTCATATGTGATTAAATCATTGTTTTTTTTGCGATGAGGGTCGTTATCATCCCCAGATAAGTACCAAACAGAAACATCTATAAATGGTTTTGTTTCTACAGCTTCCAAGCTCCATTTAAATCCTAAATATCCGCCATATGCTAGGTGGTGTTGGTCTTTAATGGGAGAAAAGGGCATTTTTTGATTGTAGCTATGTTCGCCCCATTGAAAGAGTCCTTCGCCATATATTTCAAAGAGGTGTTTATCAGGGTGGCTACCAAATTGATAGTCAAATCCAAATCCTACATTCCAAATAGGACTGTGATTATCGTCTTGGATGCCGGCGAAGATGATATTGAAAAAACGAACAAGACTTATTGTATTTCCTTCGTCAGATTGCACTGTTTGTGGTAGGTAAAGGTCGAAGTTTAAGCCATAGATTTTTTCATCTTGTCGTTTAAAGTTTGTATCTCCAGTTACAAAGTAGAATCCATCTACATAAAATTCAATCATTTTTATTGGTTGGTATGATGCAAAGACTCCCATAGCTTGTGTATTTTCTCTTGTGCCAAATGGGGATTCTGCTTCACCAAGGTTTAAAAAAAATGCTTGTCCGTCTGCTCGTAGAGCATATTTATGGGGAATAATCCCAGTTCGAACTTGAAATCCTTCTGTCAGGAAATCTTGGATTTGGATATATGCTTTTTGAAATTGGAAATCAAAGTTGTCGTGAGTATCTCGGTTTGTAATGTGCAAAGTCCCAGTAGGTGTTTGTTGAAATATATTGACTCGTTGTTCATTTTGTAGTTGTAGGACAGCTTTGATGTTGTTTTCTAATTGAATGTCAAAATTTAATGTCACATAGGGATCAAATATATCGCCGTCTAAATTGGAAGTATGAGGACCGCCCCATGCATCTGCAAAAAAATCTGTTCTGCCTACATAAAACATACCTAAGTTTCCAGATATAGTAATGTATTGTGTAGTTCTTTCAGTGTCTGTTTGAACGTGTCGGGAAGAAGCATCTTGTGCTAATTTTTTTGCAATAGCATCTTCATCTATGTCTTTTTCTTGTACATATGTAGGTTGTGTAGGTTGTTTTTCTTTTACATATGTAGGTTGATTTTCTTGGGAA
This sequence comes from Planctomycetota bacterium, assembly GCA_017993505.1. Lineage (GTDB taxonomy): Bacteria > Planctomycetota > Uabimicrobiia > Uabimicrobiales > JABWCH01 > JAGOMP01. Next base: position 8,779 of record JAGOMP010000013.1, on the reverse strand, counting down.
GTGTTGTCTAGTTCGTTTTCAATTTTTTTATCTATTTGTGGTTGGTCATTGTTATTTTGTTGATTTTCTGTAACTTCCTTTTGTACTTCATCTATAGGAATGGAATATTCTTCTTCTTCGTCAAAAAAATCAAAATCTGAAATATCTAGCTCTACTTGAGCATATATTGGTATATTTAAAAAAAATACAAAAACTAAAAAACCTAAAATGAATTTCATGACATTCCTTTCTATTTCATTTAATTTTTGGAAAACCAAGAGATGAAGTTGAGTAAATATGGTCTTGTGAATAGTCCTTCTTTGTATGTAAAGGAGATATTAGATGGATTTGTCCAGTCGATCCAATCAATTTTGCCAATTTTTTCGATCATTTGGAATTTAGTTCCTTGTTCTCTATCGTATAGGACGATTTGTTCTTGAACGCCAGTATGAATAGTAGCTAGGAATCTGCCTTTAGGACTCCATGCTATTTTACAAGATTCTGTGGTGAATATATTTTCTTGTATAGTTTGTAGTTTTTTGTTTTTAAGATCCCATAAGTTTAAGTGTACTTTTCCTTTACCTGTTTCGCTTGTTTGGAAAAAAGCTAGGTATTTTCCATCTGGTGAACAGGAAATATGACAACCATAGATTTCATTATCAAATTGTTGTGTTTTTTTAGATTTTGGAATAATCCATTCTACAATGCCCTTTTTGTTGTTTGTGAGATAGTATAGTGTATCTGATGTGGGATTCCAAGCTGGATATCGTGCTGTATCACCTCCACCAATAGTTTTTGCTTTGATAATGGATTCATCTATGCTATAGACTTTTGCCCAAATTTCGTTTTGTTCGTTATGTAGAAATGCAATGAAGCGACCATTAGGAGAAACTTGAGGAGGCCCAAGAATTTCTGGATATGTGCTTGTGATGATTTTTTTTGTTCTATAGACTTCTGCTTTTGTATATTTTGTTCTAATTTGTATGTGATGAATGGTGCTTTCACCTGCAATTCTTGTAAGCAAGGCAATGTTTTCTCTTCCGTCCCATGTGTAAATAAAAGGAATGCCTCGTTTGTCTTTTTTGAGCCAATCTGTTTTATAAAGTTCGTAGGGTTTGATGCTTCTATCCATTAAGCTACCTAGAAAAAGGCAGTATTGGACGTTTCCAGAGGAGCTTTGTTCTTGGCTGTATAAAAGGAATTCACCATTTTCAGACATGCTAGGTTGGAAAAAATCTCTATCTAGTTTGCTCACTTGATTGACTTGGTATTCTTGTTGTAAGGAGGAGATAAGGCTACGATATTGTTCAAGTATTTTTTCATATTCTTGTTGGTAGTTATCTTGTTTTTTTGTATTTTTTTCTATTTGTACGATTTGGTTTTCTAATTTTTTTCTGATTTGTTTTTCTGTTTCATAGCTAGCAAGCACAGCTTGATTGGAGGATTCTAGATCTTTTTCTCGTTTTTGTTGTTCTATTGTTTGTTTTTCTAGCATTTGGCATTGTTGTAGAAGTGTGTTGTATTTTTCTTGTAATTCTTTATTTGTAGTGGTTTCTAAAGGGCTGGGAAAGGTCATAGCATATGGTGTACTTTTAGAAATGGATAGGCTTTTAATGGAAGAAGCAATTTTTGTGCCTTGTTCATCGCATGTTTTAAGTCCTAAAAAGCAAAATGCAGAAAAAGCAATGATATACAGGATAGTCTGTAAAAATGGAATCATGGTAGGTTGAGGAATTTTGATGGGTGGTATGTCGTCTGGAAAGTAATGGTAGTAGTTTTGGTCGTTATATTTTTGTTTTTCTTTTTCTTTATACTCTTTTTCTATGGTCGTAGGAGCATTGTCATTGATAGGCATTTCTATAGTATCCATGAGTCCTTCATATATTTTTTCATTGGAATTTATATCATCATTTACTACGTTGCTTTGTAGGATTCTTTGTGTCTGGTTTCCTATGGAATCGTCTTGTTTTTCTGATTGTTCAGATAAAATATAGTTTTTTTCTAGAGTTGAATGAGAAATTTGTGAGGTGCGTATATGTTCGTCTTTTTTTATTTCGTTGGGGTTGATTTCTATTGTTTCGATATAATGTGGATCTTTTTCAACATTGACTTGAATATGTATGGTGTCTGTTTCTAGTTGTATGTTATCTGGCATGGTAGGAGATTCCATTGGTGAAATAGAAGTATCTATAGATTGGTCTGTGATCATGAGATCAGTGGTAGGAAGAATATTTTTTTCTGTGGCTATTGATTTTTCTGTGGCTATTGATTTTGTTTCACCATGTGGTGTGTAAAAAGTTTCGGTTGCTATAGGAGTTGCAGTTGCCGTAGGAGTTGCAGTTGCCGTAGGAGTTGCAGTTGCCGTAGGAGTTGCAGTTGCTGTAGGAGTTGCGGTTGCTGTAGGAGTTGCGGTTGTTGTAGGAGGAATGGGAGACCAAGAGGGAGAAAAATTATTTTCAGAGCCAACAGAAATATTACAGATGGAATTGATGGCAGTTGTTTCTTTTGTGGTGTATATCCAAAGAAGGTATTCTCCATCTGCTTGTTGAAATACTTTAGGTGTAAAAGGAGAAGACTTCCAACCACAATGTTGGCAAGTCACAATTACTTTATCTTCTGTAGTATGTTCAAAGCCAATGTTATCTTGTACATTTAAGTAGTTTTGGTGTCCTTGGGGACAACGGAAAGAGTATATTTCTTTTCCTTGCATGGGCTGTTTCTTTTGTTCCATTTTATTTTCTTTCTATGGGCGATAAAGCATTTTCTAGCCAACGAAAAAATAATTCAAAAAAGGTGATAAACAATAATAATATATAGATAACAAGAAAAAAGTAGATCCAACTGTTATATTTTAGTGAATCTAGGGCAGATTGGATGAGGGCAGGATAGCAAAAGACATATTCTATTACAACGCTTTCCCATATGAGATGAGGCAGTAGTTCTCGTAGTACGCTAAGGTAGTCTCGCAAAATTCCAGGGCAGATATAGGATTTGAATATAATTTTGCTAGGCATGCCTAGGGATTTTGCATAGAGTATGTATGTTTCTTTATAGATGTTAGCAATTTTTGTACGTAGCCTTTGGTAAATGTAGTTGAAGTTGAATAGGCTTAGGCAAAGGATAGCGTAAAAAAGATTGGAGTTTTGTACTGTATCTAGTTGAAAAAGGCGAATAAAGAAGATTCCTGTAACAAAGGTAGGTAGGGCTGAAAAGACAATGGGAATGAATTCTAGTATTTTATAAAAAATATGCATCCAACGATGTTTTGGTGGAGATGTTGGTATAATCCAATTCCAAATTCCAGCAATGATGATACTACATAGCCAAGCTGGGATGATAAGCATTCCGCTACGTTTGCTTTTGTCGATTAAAGAGGGAATGAATTCTTTTAGGATAAGAAATTCTCCATTTTCTTGTATTTTCCCAATGTTTATAAATAAAATAAAGAAGAGTAAAGCAAAAAACCAAAGAATGCTACCAATAATATACGATCTATGTTGTTGCATAATGTTGTCCGTTATATTTTTCTAAATGATTCTTGGGTAAATTCAAAAATCAAGAATGCCATGCCTGAATGGATAGAAATTGTTCCTTGTTTTTCGATTAAGTAGTTGCTAATATTTAGAGTAGAACCCATTTTAACAGTTTCATTGGAAACGTTCCATCGAAATCCTTGCATATGTAAGCCAGTCACCATTTCACTTACTATGATGAGGGAAATAATGCCACGATGTTCTACAAGAATGCTTTGGTCAGGCATAAGAAGTTGAACTATATGGTTAGGAGATATAATTTTCATAGGTGTGCCTTTTTCCCAAGCATATTTTAACAAAAAAATGTTGGCTAAGGAATGGTCTAGTCTACCTCCTAATTCGTCTAATAAGATTATGTCTGTTATATTTTGGCTAAATGCATAATCTAGTGCAAGTTTCATGTCTGTTGCATCTTTATCGCAAGGAAAGGAATATGTTGGCACATTTTTTTTGTCTGCCCAATTTTTTTCTTCTATCTGTGAGGAGTCAAAATCTCCTAAAAATACGTCGGGTACAATGTTGAGATGATGATATAGTTTGATACCCCCATCTACAGCAATGTTTAAGTCACCTTGACGAATCCAATTTAGATAAAATTGATCACTTCCTTCAAAGGGACCTGCTCCGACTAAGACTGACAATGACATTATACCCCTTCTTTCATTACTTCTTTCATTCGACGACGCAAATATCCTGGATCACCAGCTAAGAATAAGGGTTCGAAATCTAAACCATCCCAAACGCCAGCTTGCCCTAACTCTACTACACAACAGGCAACTTTTGCACCAAAAGTTGTGTAAAAATGAAGTAAATCGTATATAGTTTTGACTTCATCATAGGAATAGTCCACTAATATTAATTTTTTTCCATGTACATTTCTATCTGGTCGTACAAGTATTGGTATTTTGTTCCATCGTTGTGTAATGTCACGTTCGCTTTTATTGTACCATTCACCCACAGGAACATGGTCTACAAAATTAGAGTATGCATGAACACAAAAGACACCATCAATACAGAGCGTAGCCCACATTAAGGCAGCAGCAGTTAAACTACTATAAAAGGGAGCAATGACACCGTGGTATTCGTTAGGTTGTGTTTGTAGTTTTAAACCTAATGCATTTGTTGCATTTTTTAGTTCATTGGAACCATTTCGCAGACGGAAATATAAACCTTCGTCTTTTTTTCGCAGGTCATTGGCTTGTGTGATAAAATTCAGCCAATCGCTACCACTAAATTCAATGCGAATACGATTGATCCAGTCTCCTACTGCCGGTTGTCTAGATTGGAACAAGTCCATATATAATTTTGCAACATATAAAAAACAACCTTGCATTTTTGAGATTCCACGATAAGAAACTCCCTTTAAAAGAATGCCATCGCAGAGACCACCACCAATGTAAGCTATGTACATTCCCCAAGCAAAATGATTTAATAATTCTTCTGTAAGAACAAGAAGAACTTTACGTTGTAACCAAGCATCTTCTGGTTCAAATACTGTGTTATAAAACCGTGTGATTAAGTTGAGTAATTCTTCCACAAAGTCTGAAAAATTACGATGTCCGTATTTTTTTGAATGAATTTTAAAATAATTGCTTCCTTTTGTTATCCATTCATCTTCTCTTTGTGATAAGCTTGTGTTGCATAGTCCTTGAACAAGACCTTCACGACAATATAGATTTAAGAGTTCTATTTCATCTTTAGTAAATAACCAGCAACCACAGCCCTCAATTTTACTATTCAAGAATGCTTCTTGCACAGTAGGAGCAATCCCAAGAGTACTCATTACTCTAGTATCCATACGAAAACGATCAAAAGTGATTGCCATATACATCCTTTCAAATATTTTTTTTTGATTTTTAAAAAAATTGTAGCAAAAAAATAGATAAAATCAATGTATTTATACAATAAAATAAAGAATCTAGTAATTTTTTTATAGCATAAAATGATTTTCTTTATTTTATTTGTAATACTGTTAAACATTCTAGATGTGGTGTCAATGGAAAAAAGTTATATAGACGTTGAAATATTATATTATAATGCGAAAGGATTTGCTGTAAATTTTCTGCACATGTTACAGGGTTACAAGATAAGTATATTATTTTTTGAGGTAGAATTTCTAAAATTCTACGAATCACTTTAGGATGTAGACCACTGCGAGGAGGATCAATAATTAATGTTTTTTCTTGTTGAATATGTTGTAACATTTTTTCTGCTGGTGCAAGAATAGTTTTGTAATTTTGTATATGGTTTTGTTGTATGTTTTGTTGGGCATAATGAATGGATTCATGGTTACTATCTAATAATATAGCACTGTTCACATGATCTGCTAAAGAAATGGAAATTGCACCTACGCCTGAGTAATAATCTAAAATATCTCCTTGTACATATGGTTTCATGTCTCGTAATGCTTCTTCAAATGCAGAAGGATAGATTTGAAAAAAACTCATCAGTCCATAATGGAATGTTTTCTGTAGTAATGTTTCTTGTAATGTTTCATTGGGTTGAAAGGAATAAATTGTATCATCGATCACAGATGCAGGACATTTTGGATTAGAATAATATATGGAAAAAGAACGCATGGGAAAAGGAGTTTCTGGATGAGGGAAATTTTTTTCTGTCACAAAAAGACCTGCTAAAACTTGATCTTTAGAGTTACAACGCAATAAAAGAGATTTAATAGAACGATAAGGCACATCTACAGTATTGAGCCAATTTATAATGATGGTAGCTGCTTTTGTAATGCTAGGATGTGCTAGTATACAAGAATCCAATGTAAGTTTCCGTCGATAGTCTCTAGCAAAAAAAGCAAGTGAAATCTTTCCATCTCGCTCGTGATATATACTATATTCCATATTATTTCTATATTTTATTCTTTGTGGAGGAGAATATAGATCTAAATTTTTTGGCAATATAATCCCATAATTTTGAAAAATGCGAGAAAAAAGAGCAATTTTTTCTCGTTTTTCTGTTTCATAATTCATAATTTGCCAAGGACTACATGACAAGAAATGATCTTCTATGGGTGGTATACGTTCTGGTGAGGGAGTTAGTATTTCTATGGCTATGGCTTTCCCAAGTGTCCTATTTTTTTTGAGTACTTTTGCACGAATTTTTTCTCCTGGGAGAGCATTCCATGTATTAAATTTTCGTTGATTCCATTCACATAAACAGCCACCTTGTGGCAACAGTTCTTGTGCTATTCCTTCAAAAATAATTTCTTGCATGAACATAAACCTTTATATAAAAATCGTTTCCTATTCTTTAAAAAAAGTATTGATAAATATTAAGAGAAGTTTTTTTATTATAACATCTTTTATTGAAAAATACTATGTACAAGCATATTTTTTATATTGAAAAATACTATGTACAAGCATATTTTTTATATTGAAAAATACTATGTACAAGCATATTTTTTATATTGAGAATAAAATAATATTATATTGAGAATAAAATAATATATAGAACGTATTGAGAATAAAATAATATATAAAAAATTTTAATTTTAAAAAAAAACTAAGTGATGAAAATAATCCATCACTTAGTTTTTTCAATAAAAATTATCTATAGTTTTTATTATTTTGCTGGTCGAGATTCTGTGGCAATCACGTTGTTGTTGTTGTCATAGAGGCGGAATTCAAGACGATCACTTGTTAAACGATCATATCGTTCATTGATGCTAATCTTATCTCCATCTTTACAAGAACGTGCACATAGTTCGTTATAAACACCACTCTCTGTCACAGCATATACTCTTAATACTTGGACATTTCTTCCAAAAACTTGTAGCTCTACTTTCACTTTTGGTGAAAAGAAATTACCGCCTCCAATGTCTGCTTTTTCAATCACGATTCGTGGATTGTCTGTAGGCATGGGAAAGGGTCTAGGAACAGGTACTGGACGTGGTATTGGATGCCCAGGAAATGGTTTAAAGGATTGTGTAACTTGGAAATTTGCAAATCCTTGTATACCTGTTTGTGGGTCTGTAGCAACAACTTGATATGTGCCAGGTCGACCTGTGGCTCTAAATAGTCCATCGTTATTAATATCGCCTCCTTGGGCTGTCCACTTTACATTGCAATTCACAGGCTGGTTTTGAGAATTATAGCATGTGGCTGTAAATTGAAGAGTTTGCCCACCAGCGACTGATCCGTTCGTAGGATAAACTTGAATTCGTGTTACTTGATGATAATTTTGTTTAGGACGCACAGTGACATTTACAGTAGCTGTGAGACGCCTTACACGTGCTGTGATTCTATATTGTTTATATGGTTGTTGACCATGAGGAAAAGGATGATAGGTGAAAGATTGGTCTTCTGGTGCTGTAAAGTAACCGCTTTGGGAGATATTGCCTTCATTAATACTCCACTGAATATCTGAGGGTGTAAAGGCACAATCTTCACGTGTAAATGCAACTGCTGTAAATTGGACAAAATCGCCTTCATACATCGTAATGTTTTCTGGATAAACGGCAAGTCTGACCATATCTTGTTCAGGAGGGAAAGGACGACGATAATCACGCCCTCTTTGTGCGAAAGTATAAGAAGTACTCGCAATCAAAAAAATTAGAAATATGTTTAAAATACGCATAAGCTTCTCCTTTATGCTTTATTCGTGCTACTTTTTGATATTTTGTTTAGGACGCACAGTGACATTTACAGTAGCCGTGAGACGTTTTACACGTGCTGTGATTTTATATTGCTTATATGGTTGTTTCCCATGATGAGGAAAAGATTTGTAGTCTGGTGCTGTAAATTGACCATTTTTAGTGATAGTACCGTCATTAACACTCCATTGAATATTGGAAGGTGTAGAAGCATAATTATCACGTGTAAATGCAACTGCTATAAATTGGACAAAATCGCCTTCATACATCGTAATGTTTTCTGGATAAATGGCAAGTTTGACCATATCTTGTTTAGGGGTAGGACGACGATCATGCCCCTGTTGTGCGAAAGTATAAGAAGTACTCAAAATTAAAAAAATTAGAAATATGTTTAAAATACGCATAAGCTTCTCCTTTATGCTTAGGAATCCGTATATACAAGATTTTTATATTCTCATATTTTTTTCTATGAAAACTGTGTTTCATATACGAATAAGCTTTTCCTTATGCTTGATGATTATGCGGTATAAAAATTTTTTATATTCTAATTTTTTTTCTATATATATTATACTATAAAAAAAAGAAAAAAAAATTTTTTCTTTTTTTTTTTTATTATAAAGATATAACATATAGTCTTTATTGTTATTGCATTTCTTCAGATATT
>JAGOMP010000012.1 GCA_017993505.1 Planctomycetota bacterium | reverse complement strand
ACATCATATTGCTAATAACAAAAAAAATAACCAATTAAAAATTTTCATACTAAATTTCTCAATTTTAGAATAATCTATAAAAATTGGTTTTCAAAACTGTTTAGTTCTATACTATACGAAAAAAATCAATTTATTTTAAAATTATTTAGGAAATTTATAAAAAAATGCGTTTTTATAAAAAAATGCAAAAAAAAGCGTGTTTCCTAAAAATTAATTTAGAAAACACGCTTGTAAAAAAATAAAAAAATTATTTTACATATTGAATTTCAAGGCGATTATTTTGTAATTCTACTACTTCAAAATCTTCCAATTCTTCTAAAGCCTCTGCTAATTCTTCTGCAGAAAGTTTTGATTTAACTTGAATTGTCAATCTTCTATTTCTATAATGACCAACTTTCATTTCAGTAATCAAATCAGGCTTATTCTCTAAAATATTCTGCACGAACTTTCTATCTCTAAAAGACACGTTGGAAACAATCAACTCCATGCTGGTGCCTTCTTGAATATCACGAATCCAGTGAGTTACCATCTTAACAATCATAGATTGGAAAAATTCTTCGGAAACAACTTGCTTAAAACCAGAAATACCTGCACTCTCTTTTGTGTAGAGCATAGTATTTTTTGTCATAGGATTCGTATTATAATTTCCAGTCACTGGTGCAATAACTTCACTATTATCTGTTTGTATTACCTTGGCACTAAAAGTATATTGATGTTGAATTCCCTGTTGTCCCCAGTAATTCATAATTTGCACAAATCTTCCTTCAAACATACCAGTTACTAAAAGATCTGCACCATGTTGCGATGCAACAGCAATCACACCATCTAAATTAGAATCCATATTATACAATTCTTTTTGTAATTCTCGCCCCTTAGCAATACTCTGACGGTCAATCACTCTAAAACCCAACTCTTTAAATTTACTCATCAGTTCGTATTCACCTGTGGCTTGGGCTAATTCTTGACCATCTAAAATTTCTTTAAAACAAAACATTACAGAAGGATTTCCTTTTTGTTTTAAAATAATCTTCATCTTTGCCCAATCTTTTTGGACATTTGCAGAAACAACTGCACGGACTTTTACTTCATAGTCTTGCCCACGTGATTTTTCATATACTATAGTATAGCTTGTTACCATTCCAAAACTTTCAGAGACTAAAACATCTTTTAAAGCAACAAAATCTCTTACTTCTGTTTCAGAAAAAATCTTTACGCCACAACCTTGTTCTACTGCATTTCTCAATGCATCATTCTTTGCCTGTCCTGGAGTTATGCCAAAACCAATTGCTTCTACTGTAACATCTGCAGAAGCACAAACTAAACTCAAGGCAAGGATTAAAAATGCAAAAAATTTCATAATGCAACCCCTTTAACTTAAAGTGTGTAAAACTCATATTTTTTTGAGTATATATCATATTAATATTCACGATCAATATTATTATGCTATAAAAAAAAGTAAAGTAAAATTTTTCCTATTTTTTTATATGCATAATGAAGATAAAAACGCATATACTATTTAATATACAAACTCATATATTTTAATATAACAAACTCATATATTATTTTCAAATTCTTTTCAAAGAAAGAAAAACAAAATATTTTCTTGACATCATCTTTTATCTTAGTCAAAATACAAACACGTAATAAATTTTATAATGAAAGGTCATACTGTGAAATATATTCTTTTAATTACATTTATATTCCTACTTTCTTGTGATAGCAACAAAACCACAAACAATGCATCCACAACACCAGAACCACAAAATAAAATTACTGCAGAAACATCTCAAAACAACACACAACAGCCACCTGTTCAGACAGACACGAACACAAAACAAACAGAAGACATAGAACAACAAACCAACACTACGGAATCACAACAAACAAACTTTGAAGATGGAAATAGCATCCTAGCACAGGCTCAACAACTCATTGAAAGCGGAGAAAAAATAAAAGCATGGCAATTACTCTCTCAAGCTTCGAAAACCAACATAGACAACAAAACACGAAAACAAATGAAAAAAATACTCGATCCTATTGTCCTAGAAAACATAACAAAAGCTGACAACATCCAAGCTACTATCTACAAAGTAGAACGAGGCGACAATCTAACAAAAATTGCAAAAAAATATAACACATCTGTAGAATTCCTACGATTTCTCAATAAAAAGAAAAACGATAACATAAGAATCGCAGAAAAACTTCGCGTCATATCTGGAATTCCCTATATTGAAATATACAAAAACAGCTTTTTTCTCACAGTCTACTTTCCTCATAATCATTTATATTGTGCAAGCTACGAAGTATGCCTAGGTGCTGATGGAAAAACTCCCACAGACGAATTTATCATCCATGAAAAAATAAAAAATCCCGACTGGTACACAGAAGATGAAAGTGGTAATAGAATGCGAATCAAATTTGGCGATCCACGCCATGCCATTGGCACTCGCTGGCTCGATTTTCAAGACCAAGGACTTGGAATCCATGGCACCAATGATCCCAGTAGTATTGGAAAAAATCTTAGCCATGGATGCACACGCCTACGCAATGAAGACGTAGAACAACTTTTCGAACTTGTCTCACGAAATACAAAAGTATCCATTAAAGAATGGAAATAAATACTTTCAAAAAATAAAAATACATACTTTCAAAAAATAAAAATACATACTTTTAAAAAATAAGAATACATACTTTCAAAAGAATGAAAATAAACATTTTTTTTAAATATAAGAGGACAAAATGACAGAACAACCATGGTGGAAGACTGCCGTTATCTATCAAATATATCCTCGCAGTTTCCAAGATACAAACAACGATGGAATTGGTGATCTTCAAGGCATTATCCAACGCCTAGACTATCTCAATGATGGTACAGAAAATTCATTAGGAATTGATGCCATTTGGCTCTCTCCTATCTATCCTTCCCCTATGAAAGACTTTGGATACGACATTAGCAATCATACTGCTGTTGACGCCATATATGGAACAGAGCAAGACTTTGATGAACTTCTACAAGAAGCTCATAAACGCAACATCAAAATATTACTAGACTTAGTTATTAACCATACATCTGACCAACATCCATGGTTCCAAGAATCTCGCCAAGACAAAACAAATCCTAAACAAGACTGGTATCTTTGGCATCCTGGGAAAAAAAATAAAGCACCGAACAACTGGTTTTCCACATTTGAACTCAAATCTGCTTGGTGGTATGATAAACAAAGAAAAGAATACTATATGGGAACCTTCACACGGTATCAACCAGAAGTAAATTGGAGGAATCCAGAATTAAAAAACGCCATGTTTGATGTCATAAAATACTGGTTAGACAAAGGTGTGGACGGATTTCGTTTAGACGTAGTGAACTGGTACATCAAAGACGCAGAATTCAGAAGCAATCCATGGCACATACAACTTTCACCACCAGATCTTCAAAGACACCTTTATGACAGAAACCAACCAGAAACTCATGAAATATGTAAACAAATCCGAAAAATCATCGACCAATATCCAAACAAAACAACTGTTGGTGAAATATATGTAGAAAATCTACAAAACCACAAAGCCATTGCAGAATATTATGGTGACAACGATCAACTCCACCTTGTATTCAACTTTGGACTTATGCGAGCAAAATGGAATGCAGGGAAATTCCATAAACAAATACAAGCATGGGAAAACACAGTTCCTGCCCAATGCCAACCTACATGGACACTTAGCAACCATGATCAACCTCGTCATTACACACGATATAAAAACAGCGAAGAGCGTGCTAAAGTTGCTATTGCACTACTCTTAACACTACGCGGCACACCTTTTCTTTATTATGGCGAAGAAATCGGCATGGAAAACAACAAAATTCCTAGAAAAAAAATCCAAGACCCTCTTGGAAAAACAACATGGCCTTTTCCACTAGGACGCGATCCAGAACGCACTCCCATGCAATGGACACCAGAACAAAACGCAGGATTCACTACAACAACACCGTGGCTTCCCATTCACAAAAACTACATCAAAAAAAATGTCCAAACACAACAACAAGATAGAGATAGCCTTCTAAACCACTATAAACAACTTATCTGGCTACGGAAAAAAACACCAACACTACATAAAGGAACATATAAAACATTACAAACAAAAGCCAAACACTACCTAGCTTACCAACGCATTTACCAAGATACAGTTACTACTATATTCCTAAATTTCACTAAAAAACAACAAACTATACAAGAATGGCAACAAATATTCCAAAACCAGACAATACTCTTTACAACGCATCCTGACAAAGAACTGAATAATACACTGCAACCCTATCAAATTCTAATTCTACATTCAGACAATCCAACAACATCTATCTTGGAGTAAAGAAATTTACCCAAGAAATTTACCCCAGAGTAAAAAGAGTATAGGGGGAAAATCCCCAGAGTAAAAAGAGTATAGGGGGAAAATCCCCAGAGTAAAAAACTTTACCCTAGAGTAAAGGAAATCTGCCACAAAGTAAGAAACTTTACTCTAGGGTAAAGTTTCTTTATCCCAAAGTAAAAAAGTGTAGGAAAAATACTATAGAGTAAAAAGTGTAATCAACTCATCATAGAGAGACTTACTCAGAGGGAAAAAAGTATTTTTACAAATACTTTTATTTTCTACAAAAAAATTGACCAAGTACTTGTATTCTCTTATGAGAAAATAATTTTATTCATTTACATTTAGAGAGGTATAGCATGAAGTGTTTTGTGAAAAAATATTTTCAGATTTCATTAGTTTATCGTCTTCTTTTTGCTTTTGTATTAGGCGGAATTTTAGGAATCCTTGGTTTTAAATTCCTTAGCATAGAACATTTAAATACAGCATTGTCCATTGCAAGACCATTTGGAGTAATTTTAACTGCTCTATTAAAAATGATGGTTGTTCCTATTATTTTCTTTTCACTCATTGTCGGAGCTTCTACTTTGCCATTGAAAAAATCTGGCAAATTAGGAGCTTCTGTGATGATTTGGTATTTTGCAACTTCTATGTTTGCTACAATTTTTGGGATCTTCATGGCGTTTGTTTTAAATCCAAATTTAGAACGAAATGTATCAGATGTTGCTGGAGCAGACGTAATAGAAGTAGCAAATAAGATGGTGGAAAATCAATCGCAAGATAAAATTTCTGAATTTTTAAGTAGCATGTTTGTGAATCCATTCCAAGCTTTGTCCACAAATAATTTTTTGGCAATTGTTGTTTTTTCAGTCATTTTTGGTCTTGCCGCTCGTGTTCTCTTAGATAAAGAAGATACATCAGATCAACTTCGCTCTTCTTTAGAATCTACCATTAACTTATTTAGTGGAATTTCAAATGTTTTCTTTAAAATGATAGAATGGATTATGGAATATTTTCCTATAGGTGTTTTAGCTTTGACTTTCCAATGTTTTGCAGAGAATGGTCCTAAATTAATGGGAACATATCTAGGAATTGCTGGTTGTGTGATTTTCTGTGTTATGGCCATGGTATTTTTTGTGTATCCGCTTGCTATTTTGGTTGTTTGTAGGGAAAATCCATATAAAATTATGAATCGGATTAAAACGCCTATTATTACAGCTTTTGTTACTCGGTCTAGTGCAGCAACATTACCAGTGTCCATGCAAACAGCAGAAAGCATTGGAATTGAAAAGAATTTTTACAGTTTCTCTCTTCCACTAGGTGCAACGATTAATATGGACGGAGTTTGCGTTCACTTACCAGTTTTTGCGATTCTTGCTGCAAATATGTATGGAATGCAACTTACTTTTGGTCAACTTATTGTATTATTAATTAGTGTTGTTTTTGCTTCTATTGGTGCTGGTGGAGTTCCTGGTGGCTCTCTTCTTCTTTTGTTTATGGTCTTAGAAAATATGGGACTTTCTACAGCTCAATCTGCTCCTATTGTGGCACTTGCTCTAGGAATTAATCCTATTCTTGATATGTTTGAAACAGCATGTAATGTTGCAGGAGACAATGTCTGTACATATATTGTTGCTAAAAAGAATGATATGATTTAATCAATACACGATTCACTAATACATATGATGATATCCATGAATAAATGGATGTCATATGTATTCATATATAAAAAAAACGAAGAGTTATAACATGAATTTGTTGTATAACTCTTCATTTTTTTTTAAATATACTCTACATTTTTTAATTGTCTATAAATCCATATACTTTATCAGCTACTTGAACCACCATGTTATTGACAATTACTGGCGAAGCATTCATGCTTTCTGGAATATTATATTTCCAAAGTATAGCTCCATTGTCTGCATTCATAGCATATAAAATAGCAGTATTGAGGTCTTGTGTCTTTTTAGATCCTACATAAAGAATATTATTAGGACTTATCATAGGAGTAACTTCTGTCAAGGCTTCTAAGGCACGTGTCCATTTTACATTAAAGTTTGTATCTAAAACCATGATAGTTTTTCGATTTGTAGAACAGTAGAACATATCTTTATAGAATAAAGGAGAACTCACCACATCTCCTACGATTCGTTTTTTATTGATGTTTTTACCTGTTTTAACATCAACAGCATGAAAATAACCATTGCCTGAAAAATAAGCAATATCATCCAGCACAATCGCACGGCAACGAAAATGACTGCCTACTCTATATCTCCAACGAATTTTTCCAGTCACTCCATTAAAGCAATATAGAAAACCATCTGCTGAACCTACAAGGATATTATCGCCTGCTGCTACTGGTTCCATATCTAATTTTTTAGGACTCTTAAAGGGCATCCATTTTGTTTTCCATAAGTTTGTAAAAGAAGACAATAAAGGCAACGCATACATAATTTTCTCTGTGGAGAAAACGACAAGTTCTTGGTTAGGGACGATGCACGGGCGTTTGTCAATGGGTTCTGGTTTTGGTAGTCCAAAAAGTCCAATGAGTTTTCTTTCTTTCACATCCCAAGCAAAAAATTTACCGTTTTGAGCTCCTATATACAGCACACCATTATAATAGCAAGGATCTGCAACAAAGTTACTAAATTGAATTTGAGGTGATGTCCAAATATAATCTATTGTAGGTGCTTGTTTTTCTTGAAAATTAGAAAAAGAGTAAATTTTATCATCTCTAGAAACGCATAATAAAGTTTCATTATTGAGTACTATGGGCGTTCCATTAATGACTTCTCTATTTGATTTTAAAGGAAGTGTCCAAATAGGTTCTTTACCTAGTGAAACAATAATTTTTTCTCCCTTTAATAAGCTCCATTCACTTTGTTTATTTCTATAAATTCTTGGTTTCCCAATAGACGGTAAGTCGTTTGTAAAAGATTTAGAACTATAACCAGGTAAAGAAACTGTTATAGTTTTAAAATTAGGTCGACAATGCAAAACAAAAGATTCTTTATCTACTACTTTTACTTTTTTATCGTCCACCCATATTTCTGTACCGAGTGGTTTAACTTCCATTAAAATAGGAATTTGTATATTATTTCTCTCTTCCAATTTTAAATATTTTGTCTCTGTCCACAACTCAATATAACGATTAAGAGCTTGGTCCCACATATCCATTTTTTCTAAATTTTTTGCTGTTTCAAAAGTAGCAAGAAAGGACTTTCTATTGGCTTCAATATCAGAAAAATTTTGGTCTACAATTTTTTTCTGTTCTTGTAATTCACTGAATAATTTTGCGGTAGGTTTTGTTGCTAAATGTTTTTTTACTAATGACTCTGCTTTATTCCACTCTTTTGATTTAATCAAAGCTTCAATTTCTGGAATAGCAAGTTTTGCATGGCGATCGATTTGTTGTTGTCGTCTATTTAAAATAGCAAGCCATTCTTCTGGATATTGAATAACAATGACATCTGTTTTTTCATATACCATTTTCATAATGGTAGGATAATACCAAACTGTTACGCCAACTATAGCAAGCAAAAATATGAGTTGGAATGTAAAATAGGAAGAACGTTGTTTTTGTTTTTGTTTATTTTGAATGACTTTGATTTTTTTCTTAACACTTTTATCATTAGGAGATAATTTTTCAATTTTTTCATAAATAGAGAGAACTTCTTCCCAATTTTGTTCTTGTTCATATAATTCTGCTACTTTTTTATATTGAGCAATCGCAGCCTTAGTATCTTTTAAATCTAAACAAACATTAATGTATTGACTTTGTAAAGATTTATCTAAAGGTGCTAATTCTAAGATATACTCTAATATCTCGCGCCCTTTTATATCCTCTTTCCTTGCATGTAAAATTTGGTATAATTTTTTTCCTTCTACAACTAAATTATATTGTAAAGCACGTGCATCTAACTCTTCTTGAAAAACCATATGAAATAAATAAGATTGTATACTAACACTTTCAATAGAATCTGGCATTAGATTACAAAATTTTTGTAAATATTTTGCACCCTGTACATGATGGCTACGATCTTCATGTCCTAAAAGATGTTCGCCTACTGCTTTATATAAATATGCCATTTCTTCTGTATAACCTAGTTTGCGATAACATTCTGCTAAAATTTCACAGGCATCAAGATTCATGGGATTTCGTCTTAAAAGTAAATTTAAATATTCACTAGCAGTTTCATATTGATTTTTTTGAATAAAATTTTGTGCAATTTCTTTTGCTTCTTCCTCAGAAATCAACCGTAGATTTCCGCTCAACATGAGACTATTCAATATACGCCAAGCATCAAACTCACCATATAAAGAGTATAATAACGTATCTCGAACACTTCGATGTTGTGCTATAATCCAAATATTCCATGATGGATCTGTAGGATCATACTGCATATCTAACGGTTGTTCTTGGACGAGGATTTCATCCATATTTGGACTAATATCTCGTTGCTCTTCCAATTCTTTTCGGCGAGTAGCAACTTCTCTTAAAATTCCCTCCATCTCAAAAATTTGACTGATGGGAATCCAATTTTCATTTGCTTCTGGATCAGATTGGTCAAAAAATTCAAATGTACCTTGATGCCAATTGAAAAGACTACAAATTTCCTCATAGCATATTGTATTTTTCATACTTTCCAATTGTTCAAAAGAAACATAATTCGCTAGATAATCTAAAGGTTCGCCTTCTTTAAATTCTTGGAGAACTTCTTCTGGAATTTGTGCTGCAAAATACAATTTTTCTGGAATTAATTGAAATTTTTCAGTTGGTTCGCTGACTAAAGCCAACAAATCACCCTGAAAAAATAAACAAGCCATTCTATCATCTAAAGTGAGAACGAGCCAACCACGTCGTTGATACTCTGCAATATTATAAAATATTTCTTCTAACGACATAGTTTCATTTAAGTTTCCATGAAATCTTTCTGCCATTCTTTGTCCTTTCGATTTAGGAATAATCCTTGCCCGAGATATAGAAATAATCCTTGCCCGAGATATAGGAATAATCCTTGCCTATGTTTTAAAGCAAGGATTAAAAGCAAGGATTATAATTTTAGTTTGTTATAAGAACAAGCAAGCGACTTTTGATAGATTGATGTTGATTTTCAAATTTTCTTTCTAAAGATTGCAGAGCTTGTAGCAAAGAACGTAAAGTAGCTTCTTCTACCCAGTAACTATTCAATTCTTTTTTAATATTACGCACTGCACTTTGAATTTGACTTACTTCTGATGCTAAGCCTGGATCTATTTGATGGGTATGTAAATAATCTAACATAGCTTTATTTCGATAGTCACGTGCAAGTTCTGTTTGATTGATGCCTATATTGCGTGCTTTATTTTCTAAATCTTGAAGTTCTGCCATGGCGTCTGGATAAGAGGAGATATCAGCAATCAAAGATTGAATGCGAGAATGTACCATAGTACTTCCTTTACCCTGCATAGATTTTACCAATAAACTTTCCCAAGAAGTGAATTGTTGTAAATCACCAATCATTTGGTCATACCAACTAGCAGGCGATTTTCTCCATTGTTGAAGTAGTGCCAATTCTTGTTGTTTTTTTGCTTGTTCTTGTAGAATAGAATGACGTGCTCCCGAGTCCTGTTGCAAAGAAATATTTTTTTGAATTTTTGTATCGCATTGTTGTAAATATGTTTTAAGCAATAATATACGAGAAGTTCCAGGATGTAATTCTTGACTATAAGGTTTGAGTAATGCAGTGGCTTGTGCATATTTTTGGGATTCTAAATATTCATTTCCTTTTGCTAATACTACCTCTAGTTCTTTAATTTCTTCCAGCCCTTCGTTCAAATATTTAGGAATATTAGGATCTGCAACTTGATATCCTTCAGAAGCAGAAAATCGATCCAATTGTTCTTTTTTCATTCGTAAATCAGTAATGACTTGACTTAAATCATTTTTTAATTGTAAAAGTTCTTGATGAAACTTTGTATATTCGCCGCTTCGAGCAATATGTAATTGAATTTGTTCACTTTTTCGTCTTGTTTGAGCAATCTCTTCTTGAATCGTTTGAATATTGGAACTAAGAGTTGTATAGCCTGACAATCGAACACCTTCAAATCCTTTTAAAACCTCAAAAGCATCATGCCATTGTTTATTTTGCATATAATTTCTAGCAATTTGAAGTTTCGATTGATAATGTCGAATCCAATTTCGTGAATCTTCTACCATATCCAATGATTTTTTTGATATTTCTGGATACTGCGAACGAGGTTGAAAATCGTATCGTAAAGCTTGAATATCTTTTTCTAAAGGATAAACTTGATTTTCCATTAAAGAAATATTTGTTTCTAATCTCTGTACAATTCGTTCACATCGTGCCTGCAATGCTAAATTTTCTTTTTCTTGTAATAAATTCTTTGTTGTGACTTGTATTTTATTGATTTCTTTTGTTAAAGAATCAGAATATTTAGGAAGTTGAAGAATTTTTGCATTTTGCCTGCTCGCTATATTGTACGCCTCTCTAATTTGTTTATTGTTCAAATAGTTTTCTATATCTTGCAACGTTTTATTTTGCCATTCATCTAATTTTTTAAGTTCATTTTGTAATGTTGTATTTTTAATTGTATGAATTTTATCAGGAAATTCTTTTTGAAATTGTTCTATTGCTTTATTCCATTGTATCTTTGCATTTACTACTATTTGATATTGAGAACGTAATTTTGACAGAAAATCAGCAATTCGTTGTTGTTGTTGCACACTTTGTTTCTTAGATGCTGCTTTTTTAATACGTAAATCATCTTCAATTTTTTTAACAGCTTCTTGTTCATTTTCAATAAATTTTTGCAAATCATTTAAAACAAGCGGCTCAGTTTGTTTTAAAATTTCTTGTGAAAAAGCAAGGACTTCTTGGCTTTTGCTCTGTGCCCAGAAATTATTCAGTTTTTCTCGTTCTTCTTTAATTCTACTAATTTCTATATCTACTCTACCCCATAAATCCACAGGATCCTGTAAACCTTGTTTTCGTTTCGCATGTTCTCTACGTACTGTCTTTGCAAACACAAGTCGTTCTTGTAATTGTTGTGCAATGGTATCTAGATAGGAAGAACCTCGACTATACGTTGATTGTAATTCCCAATTTGCCTTTTTCTTTGCATTGCTATCTGTTAATGTTGTGAGTTGATGTTCCAAATTATCTAGATCATCTAGAACAGAAGAAAACTTACTGTTTTCTTGAAGAATGCCTTTTGCTTTCGGCACATTATTTTCAATCATCGCTTCATTTAAAGCATGGATAGATTGTTTTGCAATGTCAATCTTTCGTTTAGATTCTAATAATTTCTTATTAAACTCTGGCGAAACACCTAAATAATTTTTTTGTGCAGGATACTCTTCTTGAAATAAATAAAGCTTTTCTTCTAAAAAAGATAAACGTTCTTCTGCACTAAAAAAATCATTACGCAAATTTCGATTTTCTTTAAAGACAAAATGTTCTTCATCTTTTGTTTTTTTAATTTGCAATGCAAGATTATGTGTAAATTGCAGTTTATCAAAAATTCGTTTTAATAACAAAGACATAGAATCTTGTTTAGACAATTCCAATACAGGAGTCAGTAAATCTAAGGATTCTTTAGGATTAGAAAGTAAATGCGACCTAGCTCGAACACACGTTGATTCTAAATCTTCAATCCTTTGTTTAGAACTATTATGCTGTAAAACAAGCGTTTCAACTATAATGGGATATCCTTCTTCAGGAGAAAAATTATTGACTAATGTTAGATAAACTTCATTGTTTTTATTCCAATCTTCTTTCAAAGTAACAATAAATTTATCAATACTTGCCAGCATTTCACGTGCTTGTACTCTATCTAAGGTGCGTTGAGAAAAAAACTTACCATATTGTCTTTGCACAAAAGGAAAAATATTTTTATGAAACACTAAAACGCCAGTCAATAAAAGCAAGAGAACAGCAACTACTATTAGCCAACGCCCTGCAGATGGCTGTTTAATTTTTGGGAAAACAGTTTCTTGTTCTGTTGTTCGTAATCGATCCAAAAGCTTTTTTGTATATTCTGTTGCTTTTTGTCCTAACGACATTACTGTATGGAGCGTAATTAATACTTCTTGTGCAGATTCAAATCTTTGGTTTGGATTTTTAGCTAAAAGCTTTAAAATAAGTAAATTTAAAGCCTCTGAAACATCTTTTCTATACTCGGTGATAGGAACGGGACTTTCATGCAAATGTTTATTTAAAATTTCAATGTTGCGTTCATCTTCGGATCGTTTGTTACTAGTAAAAACAGGACGCCCTGCCAACATTTCATACGCAACGCATCCTAAAGAATATAAATCAAAACGGTGATCTGTTGCTGTGACCATCTCAGATAACTGCATTGCAGAATGTTGATTGCCTTGTACAATCCCTTCTGGCGAAGCAAATCCAGGAGTACCAATAAAAACTCCTTGGGAAGTCAACTGCGTCATATCTTCCACTTTAGCAAGACCTAAATTCGTTAACCGAACTTTAAAATCTTTTGTGATCAGAATATTTTCTGGACGAATATCACGATGAATAATGCCCTCATTATGACAATACTCTAAAGCTTGCAAAATACCTTCCATGATGGGAATAAATACTTTCATTGGAAACATAGTATTTTTGCTTTTATATTCATCGATAAGCTCTCTTAAATTCACTCCTTCTACATATTCCATTACCATGAAGCCAACTTGACAAGGATCTGTGCGAACAAATCCCATTTTAGTTAAGCTATATCGTTCCATCTGCCCAGTTGCTAAACAATATGCTTTGACAAAATAACGATCGCAACGCAATTTATCGCCTTGTTTCATCAATGCTAAGCCCGACTTCATTTTTTCTGTATTGCCAGTTTGGTTTCCTTCTTCAATTTGTTTTTGTGCTTGATCCAGCAACATTTGGACAGCTTGTTCTTTTGCTTTCCTATGGCGTTCTAACTTTTCAAAGGCTTGTGCTTCTCGTTCAAAACGTTTCTTAGCCTCTTGTAAAGTCATGCCTTTTTCTTCTTGAAAATCTTGTCGCAAATATTTAATAAAAACAGGCACATTCTTTGAAATGTCCATGCCTTTAAACATAGCAATATTCTGATTTCCACCTAAACGACGTTCTAAAATCAAATTATCTGGAATCACAGAAAATTCTTTTTCTATCTGTGTAGCTCGTTCTAATGCTATTTTTTCATCTTTTGATTCTTGCATATACTTTAATTGTAAACGACGTAAACGAGCAAATGCAATGCAATCTGTTAAAAATCGCTTAAAAGACCAATTATTAGAAATATATACATCTAAATGGATTATTTTATTCAATTCTTTAAAATGCGGTGATTTTCTAATATATTGAGAGAGAAATTCATCTACACCAATTTGAAAATCATTGGGGAATTTATATAAAATTTGCAATAAATGCCAATATTGTAATTTATTTATTTTACGAAATTTACTGCATAACCAATCTGTATTTTTCAACTCCATTCGTTCTTGAAACGTTTTTTGTCCACGTTTTTTTTGAATGTCTACCGCACGTTCCATTAAATGCTTCATCACTTCTCGCACTTGTTCTACGAGCTGACGCGGCACCTCCTCGTCCAAAAAACTCTCCATTATATTTTTTTCAGATTCAATATTTTTACACAGAAATTGCATTTGCAATTTCTGCTTTCGATTTACATCGGGAGCATCTTTTGTTGCCATATTTCCTTCCTTTTTTCAAAGTACTTGCAATTAATTCTATTCATTCTACTTTAGTTGATATAAAATGTCAAAAAATTTCTTTGACCAATAACGGTCTTTCATAGTATAATATTCTTTTTATCAATAAATATATAGAAAACAATATAAAAATAGTACAATTTTAATTTTGGACTAAAAATGAGTAGATTCCAGAAAAGATTCATCGAAAGGATATATATATGAATCCATTTATTCCTTTTTTTTTAGGATTTATCATTGCAACTATTTTATCAGTTGTTATTATGATGATCACAGAAGAAGTGCGAAAAAAAAGAGCCATTGCTTTTACAAAACGATTTTCCCTTATTTCCGAAGGGTTAAGTAGTTTAAAAGCTCTTGCATTTCGTGTCACAGGACAGTTAAAAAAAATCCGCCCTCAATGCCAACCTCAAAATATTACAAAAGAAAATATAGAACAAATTTCATCCTATATAGATAGTATGATTTATATTTTTGATATTATTTCCGCAGGAATGATGCCCCCTACGGAAGAAATTGCTATGGGAGCTATTACAGGGAAAAAAAATTCAGCAGAACAAAAAGCTTATGAAGATAGCATTAAATTTCGTGATGACATTCGACGCATCCGCCATCAGCTAGATGAAGTAGGACTCGATGGTCTTAAACAATTTCTAACTCCTGAAAAAGAAAAAAAATCTTTTGAAGTAAAAATTGTTTAAAAAAATATATATACAAAATACTAAGTGTATTAAAAATCAACGAAATAAACAAAAAAACAGACACAATTAAAAAGAAAAAAAAGCAGACACATGAAAAAGAAATAGAGTGTCTGACACTAAAATATCAGACACTCCAAAATAATCTTATTCACCCATCAACTTTTCTGCAATTTGATATAAAACCATATAAAAATTACCTTCCAATTCCAATTGTTTAAACAAAGAAATTTCTGTTAAATCTCCAAAGAAATTTGCTGTCCAAGCTAATTGAATCATAATAAATATATACAATCCAGACCATACCTTTATAACCCAAGAGCCAGAACTAGCACCACTACGAATTTGGAAATAATCCATAGCACGCCAAAGAAACATAAGCCCAATCATAGAGCATATAGCAAATAATGCAATATTTAAAATTTGCAAAAATCCTTTGGAATCTGGATAGACCAAAAATAAAGCCATGATCGGTGATACAGACAATAACGAAATTCCGATTAAATAATTGACTAAAAGCAAAGTTAAAAAAATTTGCATAAAAGATAGCGAAGTTCCCACAATAATATTAATAGTAAACAGCAAAGGCAAAGAAACTAACAATGTGGCAGACAAAATCCCTATTAATTTCAATGCCATCATGCATGCACTATTCCATCCATTATGATAACCCCAAATAAACCCATATATTGCAGAAAACAAAAGAAAAAATGGAATCGTACCAAAAATACGTACCACATAATCATGTTGATAAATTTTTTCTAACAAATATTCTTGTTCATGAATAAAAAGTTGAGTGAACCCCAATTTTTCAATTTTTTTTAAACGTTCCTCAACAGAAACTTGATCAAAAAATAACAAACCATTACATTTAGGACATTGGCGACAACTTCGATCCACTTCAGATTGACATTTAGGACAAATACCATTATTTTCCATACCTATACTTTCATATATAAAAATCAACAAAAAAACATTGATTTGGCCATTATCCTAATTTAGAACCATCTTTTGGACAAAAAGAAAAAGAAAGGGGATAATGTACACCACACTTGGGACAAATATATTCTGTGGGCTGTTCTTTCCTATTCTGTAAAACAACAAAACCAAAAGGTTTGTCCACTATAAGAACTTGTTGTACGCTTTCCACAAAATCAGAGAACACATTCTCATTTTTCAAGACATATTGAGAAAACAATTTTTCTACTTTGCCTTGTTTTATGTAAACTTTAGGATCTATTTTTTCATGACAATGCAACAAACCACGAGTAGCAACAAAAGCAGAATCGCTCTCTTCCCATGGTAACGTAATACTTTCTAAAAAAGGATGTTCGCATATTCCTAACGGCAAACTGCGTCCAAAAAACACTTCTTGTTGTGCATTATCTCTTTGTATACACAATGCTCCATTTCCTGCATTCACATATTCAATTTCTTGGTCCTTAACTTTTAGCATTGTTGTTGCAATTTTCATCTTTCCCCAAACTTGCAAAATAAGGCTATTCATTTCTAATAAAATATCTTGACAAGATTCTAAATAATTCGTCACAGCACAAAAAATACCATGCAGCCATGGGAAAAAATGATCCTGATCTTCTATGTCCATTTCACATAATAAAATATAGACGCCATATGCATTTTCCACTAAAAAATAAGAAACATTCCTTTCCTCATTTTTAAAAGTTTGAAAATTACAAACCACTCTATTATTCCATTTGCAATAAGCCTTACTAGGCTCTAACCATGGTGAAGTCCATTCTTTTTTCTGTTCCTTTTCTAAAGACAATAGATTATATTGCAAAACTTTCTCTTCTTCAGAAATACCGTCAAAAAAATAAAAAGAATGCGTCCCACATTGAATCATATCTCCATTTTTCAACAAAGCATCTATATTTTTCATAGGAATTCCATTGATGCGGACTTCTATATTACCTATTTTCTTTATAGAATATACACCTTGACGAAAAATAATGGCAAATTCTACGTCTTCCCAAGATTCATCTAAAATTGAAACATCATTATAGCCGCCCCGTCCGACTTGTGTAATCTCCTTTGTTAAATTCCAATGTTTTTTATACAATACACAAAATAATTTTCCCTGTCCCACTTGTCTCTCGTTGAAGTCTAATTCTGCAATGTCTATTTTGCTAGCAGATGCCACAAATTCTGCGGTGGCAACACTATCTGCTTCTAGTTCACAAGATGCAAAATCAGCGTCTGGAACATCGTCTTCTTCTTTATTTTCTGTGCTATCTACAAGTCCATCTTCTTCATCACATTCTTCTGTATCCTTCTTCACCTCTTTATCAGCTGATGCCTTACTTACTTCTTTACCATGAACAACAGAATTTTCTATCTCACCTAAAGAAATAACTTCCTCCATAGAATCAGAAGCTATGGCAGTTTTAACTTCTATTTGTTCAGAAGTTTGTGCTGACTCCACAACGTTGGATGCAATTTCTGCAACTACAGCTTCAGAAAAATGAGACTGAACAGAATCATCTTGCAATTCATCAAAATCATTCATCAAATTACTTTGATTCAATTCTTCAATTTCAACATCAGAAAACCCTAGTTTTTCTGCAACCATGACATCCACAGATGCAATAGCCTCTAATCCTTTACTAGATGGCATATCCTCTAATTCTTTACTAAATTGCACATCATCGAATTCTATACTAGATTGTGCATCATCATCGAATTCTATACTAGATTGTGCATCTTCTAATCCTTTACTAGATGGTATATCATCTGTTTCAATTTTTTTTGTCTTCATATTGTCACTAGGAGGAGAAAAAACAAGCAAATGCTCTGCATCATTTTTAGGAAAATGCAATTTGTTTTCCCTTTGAGGTTGTACATAAAACGCTTGTGTAGGAGTGTGCAAATGACTTTCAGAACCCTCCATTTGCTTGGCTTGGTTTGCATTGTTTTCTGCCCATAAAAACTCGGCATTACTTTTTACCTCATCCACCAAAAATTGTACTGTTATAGGACCAAATCGCAATTGTGCTCTATCTGGTAATTCCATAACGCCTTGGACAACCTTTCCATTCACAAAACTTTTTTGATTTGCACTTAAATTTTCTAAAAAGAACTTACCCTCTTTACAGAGAAAACGTGCTTGTACTCTAGAAACATTAGGAGAAGGGATTCCAATCGAAACTTCTGACGTAATATTCCTTCCCACAACAACTTCAGGCTCTGTAATAAAATATTCAAACGATTTTCCATCTAAAGAAAATAAAATCTTACCTATTCTCATCTTATCCATTATCCACCACTACTTTTCCAGCTTTTACTACAATACGAACTAAATTATCACCAAAATGATATGGTAAATACGAATAATGAGACGCATTCCACAACACAAAATCAGCCTTTTTCCCTACCATTAAACTGCCGACTTCTTTTTCCATTCCAATGGCACATGCACTATTTATAGTGGTTGCCACAAACACTTCTTCGATAGATAAACGCAGATACAGACATGCAATGGTCAATACAAGTGGCATACTTTGTGTCATACAAGAACCAGGATTAAAATCTGTAGCTAAAGCAACGGGTACACCAGCTTCCACCATCTTTCGAGCTGGTGCATATTTACACGAACCAAGAAAAAACGTAGTTGCAGGCAATAAAACAGCGACTACTCCAGCTTCTGCCATATCCTTAATCCCTTGATCAGAAATAGCAACTAGGTGATCTGCTGAAACAGCCTTTAAACTTGCTGCTAACTCTGCACCTCCTAAAGGAGACAACTCATCTGCATGCAACTTTAATAAAAAGCCATACTCTCTAGCAGTTTCTAAAATTTTACGAGAATCCTCTAACTCAAAAACACCTTTTTCACAAAAAATATCACAATATTTAGCCAATTTTCGTTCTGCTACAGCAGGAATCATTTCTTCTTGCAAAATACGTACATATTCTTTTGGATTTTCTCGAAACTCTGCTGGTATATCATGTGCTCCTAAAAATGTAGGTATAATATCTAATGCCACTTCTTCTTTTAATTCTTCCAATAACTCTAAAGATAACAATTCTGCAGCGGTACTTAATCCATAACCACTCTTTGCTTCTATTGTTGTTGTTCCCAACTTCAAAAAACGATTCAAATATCCTAAAACAACAGGTCGCAACTCTTCTTTAGACGATTGTTGAAAACGTTTTACACTATTACGAATACCTCCACCAGCTTCAGCAATTTCTAAATACGTCTTTCCAGCAACACGCATAGCAAATTCATTTTCACGAGAGCCTGCAAAAACAGGGTGTGTATGAGGATCGACAAAACCTGGTGTTACTAAACAACCTTTTGCATCTAACATACATTCCGATTTCCAATTTTTTAATACATCCTCCTCAGTTCCCACTCCTACAATACGACCATCTATAACAGCAATGGCAGCATTTTTTACAAATTCTAAATGCCCCATTTTCTCACGCAAACGAGGGGCATTTTCTCCAGCTACTGTTACTAATTCTCCAATATTAAAACAAATAAGATCACAATTTTTCATTGAATAGACCTTTCTATACAATATAAATATTTTTTTCTATATAATGATAAATTTCTTCACTTTACATATAATAATCATCCTTTATACATATTTTTACATGCCCAATATAAAATTCTATAAAATATTTTTCCAAAATAAAAAAATTCTGATATAATCGAATAAAAAAGAATAATGCATAAAAACAAAAAAATTTTATCACAAAAAAATAAAAAATGAAATACAAAATACAAATCACATGCATTCAAGGCCAAAATAAAGATCAAAATAAAAAATGGAAATGTACACTTGTAGATAGAAAATCCATTGTTATAGGTCGTTTAGCAGGTTGCCACATAGTACTCCAAGACACCAAAGTATCAAAAAGCCACTGCTTAATACAGATTCAAAAAGACAAACTCGTAATCATTGACTTAGGAAGCCAACATGGAACACAAATTAACATAAAAGCAGTCCAAGCAGCAAAGCTTTACAACAACGATAACATAAAACTTGGAAATACAATACTCAACATCAAATACAAAGCTGACCATTGATAAAAAAATCTACAATCTAACCTACAAAGCTTTATAACAAAGAAAATAATAAAATAATATTTAATATTAAATAAATAAAACTTATATAAAAATATTTATAGAATATATTTACTTTAGTTAATAAAAAAATGAAAACTATTATACAAGAATATAACGAATTTAAAGACGATATAGATACCATTGCCAAACACTTAACAGAAATACATGGAATCCATATTATTTGCAAAAAAGGTTGTGCAAGCTGTTGTACAAATTTAACAGTCTGGCCCATAGAATATTACTCTATCCTCTATAACATGCAACAAGACAACGTACAAAACATAGAACCTTCAGATCAATCCTGCACCTTTTTAAAAAATAACGAATGCCAGATATATACATATCGTCCCATTATCTGCCGAACACATGGACTTCCTATTACATTTCAAGAAGATGAAAACAGCACCACACAACAAGTAACCTTTTGCGAAAAAAACTTCACTACACTCACAACCCCTGATTTTCACTCCCAAAATACATTGAACATAGACAAAGTGAATCAAATATTATATACATTTCACTATAGATACTATAAATATTGTTTAGAAAATACAACATCTCCTCCAATAAACTTAGAAAGTAGAATTCCATTAACACAATTAATACAAGATCTAAAAAATAACATTTCATTAACAAATTAAAAAAAATAACATGTGCGAAAGCAAATAACATGCGAGAAAAACAAATCAAAAGAGACATGGCTACTATCGAAATTCAAGAAGATGAAAAAGTTGAAGCAAGCCTACGTCCCCAAACATTTAAAGAATTTGTAGGTCAAACACGCACTGTCTCCAATTTAAAAACATATATACAAGCAGCAAATCAACGAAAAGACACCTTAGATCACTTACTCCTATCAGGTCCTCCAGGACTAGGGAAAACAACACTAGCAAAACTCATTGCAAATGAAATGAATGTTAGTATTAAAATAACATCAGGACCAGCCCTAAAAATTGCAGGCGACCTTGCTGGCATACTTACAAACCTACAAACAGGTGACATCTTATTTATTGATGAAATTCACAGACTACAACCTATTGTAGAAGAATATTTATATTCTGCGATGGAAGACTATTCCATAGACATCATATTAGACCAAGGACCAAGTGCAAGAACGATCAACCTAAAACTCAAACCATTTACACTCATTGGTGCTACCACAAGGGAAGGCCTACTCACTGCTCCTTTTCGAGCTAGATTCCTCATCCATGAAAAACTTATGCTTTACCCTACTCAAGACCTTCTTCAGATTATACAACGTAGTAGCAAAATTTTAGACATCCAAACAACAGAAGAAGCAGCTTATCTCATTGCCTCTCGAAGTCGTGGAACACCGAGAATTGCCAACCGTCTTCTCCGTAGAATTCGAGACGTGGCACAAGTATATGGTAATGGAATCTTAGACACAGACATTGCATATCAAGGCTTGGAAATGATGGGAGTAGATCAATACGGTCTAGATCATACAGATAGAAAAATTCTGCAAATCCTCGTGGATCATGGTGGCGGTCCCGTTGGTCTCAAAACAATTGCTGTTGCAGTGGGAGAAGAAGAAGATACTATTGAATCTGTCTACGAACCTTTTCTTATCCAAGAAGGATACATACAAAAAACACCTCGAGGAAGAAAAATTTCACCACTTGCCTTTCAAATTCTAGGTCTACATGAAAATCTTCCTCAACAACAGGAACTTTTTTAAAAGTTGCAGACACTCTTTCAGTTTGATATAAAAAATACGAACAAGTAAAATTTACTTGTTTTTGTATTAATATAAACAAAAATACTTTTTTATACGAACAACTAAGAAATTTTTACAAGTATCAAACTTTCTTATTTTATATAAAAAAACAAGTAAAATTTACTTGTTTTTATATTAAAATAAACCAAAACAAAAAAGTAAATAACACAATCAAAAATAAAAACACACCATGGCACAAAGCATGTGGCTTTTTGAGAAATAAATCTCGTAATAAACGAGTGAGAATAAAATAAAAAGAGGAGGCAATGATAAATCCATTTAAAAAATGAAGTGGATATGATACAAATGCAATGGAACCAATTAATTTATGAAGTAGAAATACAATAAGTTGTACAAAACCAAAACAAAAACCTTGAAACAAACCAGCAGCTACACAAGCAAAATACAACTTTTTGGAAACAACCATACAAAAAACCTTTCTAAAAAATGTATCCATAAAAATATATTATATCACAAACCATTATATTGAGAAATGATTTTATTATGTCTGAAGATCTTTTAAAAAAATTTTATGAAAAAATAATAGCATTATTGCAATCCCAATCTCCTGATGGAACGATTTCGCCTGCTACTTTATATAAAACTATGAAACAACAAAACGATAAAGTACCAGCCATGGAATTATTAGAAAAATTAGACCTAAAAAATATCCAACGCTTAATTCATTTATTTCAAGGAAAAAATATTGAAGAACTTTCTGTTTCTAATATGCCCACAGATTCTACAGTCTTAGAATTTATTCAGACATCTCTACCACATTTACAAAAACAAATACAAGATATTCCAGTATATAACTTACCTAGTAATACAAAAGAAAAAATACAAAAAATTCAACAACAAACAGCACTTTGGTCTCGCCTATTTCAAGGAATCCAAGAAAACAATGTTTTTACAATCATACATACGCTCATTGATGCCTACGTAGACCAAGATGAAATAGGTAAAAAAAATATTGCGGATGCATTAAAAAAAATGGGCAAACCTGTTGTGATTGCTCTTATCCACGCCCTACACACAAAAGAAAACCCTCGCTATGCAGAACTTCCTAGCTTACTTCGGGAAATGGATGAATATGCTCTCCCAGCTTTAGTGGTAGCTTTACATTATCCTGATGAAAAAGTTCGTTGCAGTGCTTGCGAAGTTTTGAAAAAATGGCGGTCTAAGGAAGCTATTGCTGCTTTAGCAGAAGCTTTAGAAGATCCTTCTTGGAGAGTTCGTAAACTTGTAGCAGAAGCATTGGGAGAAATCGGAACGTCAGACGCTATACAAGCTCTTATTCCTGGAATCCAAGATAAACATGCCTCTGTACGTTTGGAAGTTACACGTGCCTTAGGAAAATTACAAATGCCAGAAACTTTAGAACACTTAAATAAACTCCTTACAGATCCTAGTTGGGAAATACGAAAAGAAGCAGTAGAATCTATGGCAAAACTCGGTTCTGTTGCAGCAGATTCACTTGCCCTAGCTTTGTCCAATGACAATGCTGTAGTTCGAAAAATGGCATCACGTTTTCTTATGGACATGGGAACAAGTCAAACTATCCCAGCATTGCGAAAAGCCATGCAAGACAACGATATTAGTATTCGAGAACAAACTGTGATTGCTCTTGGAAAAATTCTTCAAGCAGAAGAAGCTTTAATCATGATCAAAACTGCTATGGATGATAAAGCACCGCTCGTTCGATTTGCTGCTTTGCAAGTTCTGATTTATGCAAAAGATCAATTAGGTACAAAAGCTACACTACATATATTAAATAGAGCACTCAAAGACCCAGAACAGCTTATTCGACACCGAGCCAACAACACTATCCGCGATTTACTGAATAGTAACGCATCGTAATAATATAGTCGTGCATCGTAATAATAATATAGAGTTATGCATCGTAACAATATAGAGAGTCATGTATCGTAACAATACAGAGAGTAGACATCGTAATAATATAGAGTTGTGTATCGTAATAAAAAAAAAGGAATTTTATGCTAGATTTAAGTCACTTAATCACAGAACAACAACTGCCAGAAACAAAAAATATGGACCAGTGGAGCATTCCAGAAATATTAATGGCAATGAACAAAGAAGATCAAAAAGTAGCATTGGCTGTTCAAGAACAAATACCAATCATTACAAAAGTGATTGAAACTCTGATCCAAAAATTTAAAAAAGGAGGAAAATTATATTTATGCGGTGCTGGAACTAGCGGTCGACTTGCCATTATGGAAGCTGCAGAATGTCCTCCTACTTTTTCCACACCTCCTGAATTAATCCAAGGAATCATGGCAGGTGCACCCGAATCTGTTTCCCATGCAGTAGAAGGTGCAGAAGATAATAGAGAAAAAGGAATCGAGGCTGCAAAAGAAAAACATATTTGTGAAAATGATATGGCCATTGGCATTTCTGCAAGCGGTCGAACTCCTTATGTTTTAGGATTCTTAGAATATGCAAAACAAAAAAACGCAGCCACAGTTCTTCTATGTGCAAGCACACCTAAAGAAAATTTCATGGATTTTTTGATCCAACCACAAACAGGATCAGAAATTCTCACAGGTTCTACACGACTCAAAGCAGCAACTGCTGCCAAAATGACACTCAACATGATTACCACAACGAGCATGATTGCTTTAGGAAAAGTATATGGTAATTGGATGGTAGACCTCAAACCCAATTCAGAAAAACTCATTGTACGTGCCACAAATATCATTTCTCAAATCACAGGTTGCTCTAAAGAAACAGCCCATCAACTTTTACTAGAAGCAAACAATGCAAAAGTTGCTATTATCATGTACCAAAAACAATGCTCTAAAGAACAAGCATTACAATATATGCAAGAAAAAAGTTTTTTAAATATTTAGAAATATAAATGTCATTTTGGTCTAAATAAAATGAGCGATAAAGTTAAGATACTTTATCGCTCATTTACATAGATTCTTAAAATTTCATTATTCTATATACAACATTCATACTGATTCTGAAAAATCTTATTGTGCTCGATTCTGAAAAATCTTATTGTTCTATATACAACTTTCATATTGATTCTTAAAACTCTTACTGTGCTATATACAACTTTCATACTAATTCTTACAATTTTTATTGTGCTATATAAAACTTTTGTCCTGAGTTTACATTCAATTTTCATTGAATGCTTGAATAAAAGTTTCATTTTGCTGAGAAACACCAGCTTGCACCATAAAATTATATAAAATAGGCATATGTGTATTTTCTGAGTATATTTTTATATAGATGGGAGAAGATTTCAAAAGTTGTTCATCAATTTTTTGATAAGGTTCTTGAATTTTTGTTTTCCCCATAAATTGAACAGATTCATCCATGGTCAATTGCAATATTTCTTTTGTGCGATTTTCAAAACACCAAATATGTTCTTTTGTTTTTGACGTTAACTCGCCTTGTATATGGACTTTTTCTATTTGAGAATCTAATACAACTAAAGATTGAAAGGATCTATCGTCTACACTCATGTCTAATATCGGTGATATTGATAATGGCGTTGTTGATGTTGATGGTACTACTATTGTATGCGTAGGGGAAATTAGTTTTTGTGAAATGGATTCCTCTTTTTTAGTTTCTATTATAGGTAAACTTGATTTATTTTCTAAGATGGATCGTAAATTGGTAATTTCTTTTTGTAAATTTTCTTGTTTTGTTCGCAAAATTTGTATTTGAATTTCTAGAGACTCATTCCCACTTTGAATATCTACTAAAAGGGCAGAAGCTTCCTTTAAAGAAGCAATGTCTCTTTGCAATCGTTTTTGTGTGTCTTCGACTTCTTCCAGTTTCCATAATACCATTTCATGAAGTTTGTTGCTTTTATCCAAGAGCTTTTTTATTTCTTCGTCTATTTTCATGTCTTGTGTAGGAACATGGGTTTGTTGCATGATTTGTATTTTTTCTAATTGTGCAGAAAATTTTTCCCATGCTTCATTTTGAGGAGATTTTGGTATTTCTTTATGGATATAGAAATAAGCTCCCGCTCCTATGGCAAGAAATGTCAAACTAATTCGGACAAATTTTTGTAAAAAATGAGTAGACTTCATATGTTACCCTAATGGAAAGAATAGATGTTTATGTTCTATAGAACATATTTTTTAAATTTCTAAACTAGCTAAAACTAGCTGGTCGATATAGATATTTTCCTTTTTTTTCTTCTCCTATGTATTTTCCATATTCTGCAAGTATTTTTCCACGGCTAATAGTCATTTTGGCAATGCCTTGGTATTTCATATTTTGATAAGGAGACCAATCGCAATTTGTTTGTAATTGTGTACAATCTATTTTACCTTGGTAGTTAGGGTCAAAGATTACAATGTCTGCATCGCTACCAATCGCAATGGTTCCTTTATGTGGATACATCCCATAAATACGAGCAGGATTGTAGGACATCAGTTGCACAAGATGATGTAGAGATATCCCTCTTTTTAAAACACCTTCTGTATACATCAATGAAAGCACTGTCTCAATGCTCGGAACGCCAAACGGAAGTTTTGTAAAATTGCCTCCCCACATATTTTTTTGTGCTTTTGTAAACCCACAATGGTCTGTGGCCACAACAGATATATCACGATTATAAATTCCTTTCCATAGTCCTTCTTGGTTGGCTTTACTTTTAATTTGAGGACAAGAACTGTATAAATGACCATCTTGTTTGTCAAATACTGTATCATCTAGAAATAAGTATTGCGGACAAGTTTCTGCAAAAACATCTACGCCTCGTTCTCGTGCTTCTCGCACGATTTTTCTCCCTTCTGCTGTGGAAAGGTGCACAATATATAAACGACCACCACTCAATTCAGCCCATCGAATGGCTCTTTCCACTGCCTCAACCTCAATGATATCAGGGCGACATAAAGAAAGACCATGTATGCCATGTTTAGAGTATTCTGCTTCGTAACGCTTAGCCAAAACATCTAAAACAGGGGAAGATTCTGCATGAACAGAAATCATACCATGTTTTTTCTTCATGACTTCTAAAGCTTCAAATAAAGCTTGATCATCTGACATCAGCCCACGTTCTTTGTATGTCATGAACATTTTGAAACTACATATGCCAGCTTCAAATGCAGCATCAATTTCATGTTTCATGGAAGACCAATTTGTAATGCCAGCATGTAGACCATAATCTATACAAACATTGCCATCAGCCTCTTTTCGTCGAGCTTTGATGGCTTCCATCAGACTATCTTGAGGAGCTGGCGTAACAAAATCTAGGATCGTTGTGATTCCGCCACATGCAGCAGCTTTTGTCCCATTCGTAAAGTCATCACTAGTAACAGTATTCGCTACAGGTAAGGAAAAATGGACGTGTGCATCTACCATGCCTGGAAATACAAAGCAATCAGAAGCATCGACTATTTTAGCACCGTTTTCCGAGATACATCGTGCAATTTGCACAATAACACCATCTTGGACACCAAGATCAGCAATATACATATCGGACGCAGTTACAATTGTACCGTTCTTTATGATCAAATCCATTTTTTACCTCCGTGCCATTTTTTTCTTGCACTTTGAAAATAAAACTTGCATTTTTTGTAAAAAAAAATTACAACACATGCAATTGTACAGTATATTAAAAAAAAAATAATTCATATTATAAAGCTTTGGTATGAATTTTGCAATAAATAATTTATATTATTAAAATTGGTACGATTTTTGCAGTATGTAATTCTTATTATAAAGATTGGTATAATTTTTGCTAATTAATAATTAATTTAAATTTAATTTATATACTATACAGATTAGTATAAATTTTATGATAAATATTATATTAAAATAAAATTTATTAATAACATAAAATAAGGACATATATTATGAAATTGTTAAAAATGCTTCCTTCTATCATTACATTAGGAAATTTACTATGTGGTTTTCTTGCTATTGCATATATTTCTGATGGATATCTGATTCCAGCTGCATGGTTTATATTTTTAGGCATGATTTGTGATATGCTAGATGGGAAAGTAGCTCGCTTGACTAAAGGTTGTAGCGATTTTGGAGAACAATTAGATTCTTTGTCAGATATGGTCACATTTGGTGTGGCTCCTGCATTTTTAACACAATCTTTTATTGTTCAAAATTCAAGTTGCTTCAGTCCATTTGTTGGTTGGTTGCTTTGTCTTCCTTTTGTTCTTTGTGCTGCTTGTCGATTGGCACGCTTTAATGTGGAAACAGAACAAGATGAATCTTCCCACCTTTATTTTAAAGGATTAGCCACTCCAGCAGCAGCTGGTGTTCTCGCTTCTCTTATTCTTTGCAGTCAATTTTTAACTCAATATTTACCTATGCATTACTACCAAGTGATTGTAGCAATGAATGCTATTTTACTCAGTGTTTTAATGGTGAGTAACATACCTTATATTCATATGGGAATTCAACTTTTAAAAAATAAACGTCCTGTATATATCTTGTCGATCTTATTATTTTTAATAGTAATGATAGGTTTTAAACTAAATTTATTGGTTACAATTATAATGATTGCTTTTACATCCTATGCATATGCATCCCCTATTGTATGTCTATTTCAAAATGATGAGAAAGAAACAGTTCCTAATTCAGAATCTATATAAAATTCAATAAAAATTTAGAATCTCTTATTTTATATTAAGTATCTATCCATTTTTAAAATGGATATACTATCAATAATATAGAACATATTATTAATATCAATGATATGAGTGTCTAATAGTTTGTTAGACACTCTTTTTTTTGTTTTGTTTAAAAATTATCAAATAGCCATTGAATATATAGATCTTTTGTTTGTATTAAATCTCGTATCGAATATTTTGTCAATTCTTCTTTCTGATATAATTTTTCTTTTTGACACAGATATTGATAATATGTTTCTACCTCTTCTTTTTTATCTTTATCAACAATTCTACTATACCATTGCCAAAATTCTAATTCCCAAGGATTCTTATGTAAACATTTTTGTAGTTCTTGTTCTGCTTCTTTAAATTGATTTGTTTTCATATAAGCATAACACAAATATTTATGAACTAAAGCATCATTAGGTTCTTGAACGTAACATTTTCTTATATTCTCAAAACCTTGGTTTAAAAATTTTTTAGATAATGTAGGATTTTCTTTTTGAAGTTTATCTGATAGTACAAAATAAAGCAAACCTTGCTCTAATAATATATTGAGATTGTGAGCAAAAAAATTGGGCAATTCGGAATGTAATTGCAAGGCTGCTTTATAACAAGTCAAATATCCCTCTAAACTCTGTTCTTCTAAAAAAGATGCATTGGAAGTTTTTTTATATGGTTTTGTTTGAAAATGAAGGATCATTTTTTTTATAAAATTAGAATAATAATACATTAAATCCCAATCTAAGTCTCCATCTATAAAATTTATAAAATTTTCTTCATCGCCTGTTTTTTTGTCATTGGTATAGTCCATCTTTCTTTCTAATTTTTCAATATTAGAATGAATCATATAAATATAGGCGTATAGTGCACCTTTCTTTTCTGATTCTGATACATACGTTTTTATATTTGGCAATCTATGAAAATAATTTTTTCCTAGTATAGTAACGTATGCATAAGTAGCCCACTCTTGCAACATGTCTCGTTCTGTGAGCATCTTTTTCTTAACTATCTCTAAAAAAGATTTATAAGATTTTTTAGCTATTCCACTTAAACATCCAACTTGCATATGATAATCTTTATAAGTTAAATATTTTCTAAAGAACAACTGATCACTGGGAGGTGGTAAAAGCATCATGCAATGACACAATAATGTTTTGATAATAGGCGATTCTATTTGTTCTAATTTTGCGATAAGATTGAAACTTCTATCAAATATATGTTTTTTATCTAATCTTAAGGAGCTAAAAATAGATATTTGTTCTAGCATACTTGTTTTTTCACTACTTAATATAGGTATAACAATATCATATTGATTATGTTCAGACAAAACAGTTAATAGCATCATTTTTGTTTTTATTTTTGCTACACTATCATTCATAGATTGCGAGACTTCTTTATCTATTTGAGTATATAAATTTCCTGCAATATTTAGAAAAGAATGTAATATATTAGCCACTTTATTCGTGGATGCATGCTTTTGAGGTTCTGTAAGATAAGATATTAAAGATATAATCTTATCTTTATACGGACTCTGTATAAAAGTATTTAAAAATTTATATTTTGGTTTGTGACGATGTTCTTCATAGTTGTTTGCAACATCGAGTGTCTCCATACTATATTTTCGCCATCTATATGATGTGAGATACATCAATAAATGAACAGCATGGCATTGTAAATTTTCATCTGGTGAAGTAAGAAAACATGCAATTTTTGGTAAAGATTCTTCTAAAATATTATAATTTTGTATATATTTAGCATAATCCCGATCTGTTGGAGAAAATTTTTTTCTTATCATATGGATGATTAAGTCATAATTTTGTTCCCATAATCGATAACAAATATCTATACAGAATCTACAGAAATCAAGTTGATGTATATTTTGTAAATTATCAACTACAATATTTCTTGCTTTCTCTATGCACGTAATAGAAAATGTATCATACTCTGACAACAACACTCGCCTTGCTGCCCAAAGTTGAATTATAGGATGCGTATCATCTAATAATGGTGCTATACATTGTATTTGTTTTTCTGGCAAATATTGTATCCATATGACCTTAATATATGGATTATGTACATAATTTTGTAAAGATAGCCAATCTGCTGACGTCCATTGTAAAGGTATTAAAGGGTAACTTTGACTGTATGCTAAAGTAGCCAAGACAGAAGGAATACCTTTTTTTTCATTTGCAATTGTTCTTAAAATATTATCTGCTTGGGGATTTCTCAAGGCTACAAGAGCACATGCTGAAAAAAAACGAAACTTTAATTCTTGCCTCTCATCTTTTAAAATTCTTTCTAAACAAGTTAATGTCACTTCTAAATTTCGATTGATTTTTAAAAGAACGTCATTATCTGCACCAGTAAAATAACTTGCTAAATCTAAAAGATATTGTGGAATTTGTGCATCAATATACCATTGGAAAAGTAAGTCATATTTTTCTTTGTCTTTTTCTAAAAACGCTGTTTTTCTATATTTATCAAAGACTGGGAAAAAATTTTCATATTTAGCAAAAGGGATAAACATCCTTTTCCATATTTCTTGAGGAATAGAAGAAAATTGAGTGCTATAGGATATTAAAAATTGTTCACATTTTTTTTCATCCCATTCGTATTGATTTTCATCCATAACAAAATATTGATCATATTCCTTTTTTATAAATTGATAACAAAAATCTTTATGGTGCAATAAATCTGGAATACTTACAGAAGTTCTCCTTCTATAAAACCATTTAATACAAGCAATGAGTTCTTGATAGATATCTAAAGTTCCACGATCTAATAAATATTCAAGATACAATATATATGCATCAGGTTTTGCAGGATCTAATTGAATTGCTTTTAAGATATCTTGTTTTGCATCTTCATACTTTTCTTTTTGAATACAAACATGAAATCGTTCAATATATAAATTATAATCCCATTTTTGCAATTCAATATATTTAGAAAGTATATCATGATAATTGTCAATATACTTTTTAGGATATAATTGATAAAGTTTTCTATATGTATTATTCCATTTTTGATAATTATCTACTTTTCTAGGAAAAATTTTGCCAATATTTGAAAAATACATAATGGCTTTATTATACATCTTTTCCTGTTTATCTATATTTTTCGAATCATCTCCTTGCTGATCATATACTGTGCCTAGTTCACTCCAAAAATTTCCTAACCAATGTTGAAAACGACTTTTCCATGCAGGAATCATCGTTTCATTCCATTCTTGCAATCCCTTTTCATAATTTTTTTCCAATGATAATATAAAATGGACATTATCATCAAAAGAAATTTTAGAAGACTTCTTTGTGCTGAAAAAATAAAAAGAAAATAAGATAGCTAAAATACTTAAAAAAGCCGTAATCATCCCTGTTTTTTGGATACATTGCTTATGTTGTCGCAACCATAAAGTTTGTTGGTATCGCAACGAAACTTTTGTCTTTCCTTTGAAAAAATTTTGCAACAATTTTTCCATTTCATTAGCAGTTTGAAAGCGATGTTCTGGCTTTTTTTCCATGGAGTGCAAGACAATTTCTTCTAAGACACGTGGAATAGATTCATTAATAGTACAAGGATTCGGTGGATATATATGTTGAATTTGACGCAATAATTTCATAGTTTGATCACTAGAAAAGGGCGGCTGTTTTGTTAACATAACATAAAAAATTGCACCCATACTATAAATATCAGCACGATTATCTGCGTACTTGGCTTCCCCCGCTGCTTGTTCAGGAGCCATATATATGGACCCCATAATTTCTCCTGTGCGAGTCAATTGCCAAGATATATCATTTTCAATACGAGCAAGCCCGAAATCTAAAACAACGGGCTGACCATTGGGACGAATTAAAATATTATCTGGCTTTAAATCACGATGGACAATTTTCTTACTATGAGCATATTGCAAAGCTCGAACAATTTCTAACATAATATTGGCAAAACAATTCCAATCATTTTCTGGCTGTTTTTTTACATACTCTAGTAAAGGTTCACCTTCAATATATTCCATCACTAAATATGGATTTCCTTTATACGTGCCTGCATTGTAAACTTTCATAATATTGGGATGATTCATTTTTCCACAAATGGCTGATTCACGAAAAAAACGTTTTAGCGACCTTTCCTGCCCTTCTGTTGCTTGCATAATAATCATTTTTAAAGCAACATGTCGTTTTAATTGTGGATCTTCTGCAAGGTACACTATTCCCATCCCACCTCGACTGATTTCTTGAATAATAGTATATCCGCCAATTTGAGTTCCTTTAGGAAGATTTATTATGCCAAGTTTTGCATCTTCTGTTGGAACAAAAGAATCCATAGTACATAAACCCTTTCTACTTTATTTATGTAATAAATCTATTGTCCAAGACACTTCAAAAAGTTCACAATTGGGACGGAGACGAATCACTTCCACAATATTTTTTGGCAATAGAGAACGGAGGTGCGAAATTGAACGTTCTGTAAACACATTTGCATATATGCCCGAATCATTGGCTAAATCTTCCCAATGAATGCCAACAACATTGTTAGCAAAAACATCAATCCATTCCCCTTGTTCACAAATTTGTTCTTTTTCTAATAAACATGCAGACGCAGTGTTATGCCAATATGCAATTTTTTCATTTGCTAGATCAGATAAAATCAATCGGAGTTCAGGAATATAAGGAAATTCATTCCAAGAAGAGGCAGGTAAAATACAAAATGTAATTTCTGGAAAACTTTTAGATAAAGTAAATAGAGCCCTACAATATCCTTCCAGTCTCATATCACCTACTTGTTTCCGTTCTATCCGATCTTCCTCAGAAGGACTTGTGGTGCTAGGAAGCAATAATTGTTCTGGTCGAATCACCACAAAAGGAGATCGAACAGAAATTGCTTTTGTCGCTGTTTCCAT
The DNA here is from genome assembly GCA_017993505.1 of Planctomycetota bacterium. Classification (GTDB taxonomy): domain Bacteria; phylum Planctomycetota; class Uabimicrobiia; order Uabimicrobiales; family JABWCH01; genus JAGOMP01. Next base: position 19,944 of record JAGOMP010000012.1, on the reverse strand, counting down.
AGCTTCTGAGATTGCTGCTTCTCGTTCTTCATTATTTTCTGAGGAGAGACAATTCATTTTTTGAGTAGAATCATACTTCATGCAAACATTGGATATAGTAAAAGGTAAAGAAAGAGAAATTGTTTGTTCAACATCAATTTCATAATAGTAAATGCCAAGCTCCCACAGAGATTCTAAACATAAGCTATTTTTCTGTGAAACCATTGAAAAAGAAAACATATAAAAACCTTTCTAATAATTTTTTCTTATTCCCCACAGTAAATAAAAATACAGTCGACTTTAACTGTAGTCGACTGTATTTTTACATATATTAAGAAAAATCAAGGGGCTGATTGTTATCAGAAGAAGAATGAAACGTTTGTTTTCCAGCAGTTATATATAAAAGCATAGTGCTAATATTTCGTCCAATATCTTTACATCGTTCCGCTTGAGGTGATTCAGGATCGTCCATATTTTCTAATCCGCCCAAAATACCCTCAAAACTGCCTTGCACTACCATGCCTAAATTTATCATACGATAAAAAATTGTCTGTAATTGATAATAACAATTTTCTGGACTCGAATTGGGAGCATATGCCACAAAAGCACTGCCCAATTTTCCACGCATATCTTGAGAAAACCGTTCCATAATATCTAATACTGCCTGAATATCCTGTGGTAAAATCTGACTGTCTCCCACAGTGCCAATAATAATGGCTCCAGCAGTTCGTAATTGTTCTGCTTTAACATCTTCTCCAGGAATAATATCGATCATCACTCCTTCTTCATAGGCACCTGTTGCAATTAACAGTGCAAGGTCATTTCCTAATGTATTTCTTGTGGGATGGATCATTAAAATTTTAGGTGCATGGAATCGAGCCATAACAGGCTCCAATTCATGCAAAAGATCCATAGGACTATCGTATCGATCCTCTCGATTCTTGGCCATCATCTTTTCAATGATGTGACAAATTCCTTCTCCTATTTTTGCACGTTGTTCTTGAGGGATTACTAATTCTTCTGCTAAATGTTTCTTCAAAATTTCAGAAGCTGTTCGTCCAGTAAAAGGAACTTTTCCCATCAACATGTGATAAAAAGTGGCTCCTAGTGAATAAATATCACTTCGAATGTCAATATCTGGTAATCCACGACATTGTTCTGGAGACATATAATAAGGTGTGCCTAATGTCGTACCCTTTTTTGTCAATAAATCAATGCTAGAAGTTTTAGCAAAACCAAGGTCGCACAACTTAATCACACCATTGTGATTGATCATGATATTTCCAGGTTTAATATCACGGTGAATGATTCGATGCTTGGCTGCATGATCCAAAGCCTTCGTTGTTTGGTACACAACATTTAAAGCAAAAGGCAGTGGGAGTGTCTTATCACGTCTCAACATTTCTTGGATCGTCTCACCATTAATAAATTCCATAGCAAAATAATACACACCATTCCAAGCACCAGCATCAAAACCAGCCACAATATTTTCATGATTCAACTTGCCAACTGCTTTTGCTTCTATTAAAAATCGTTTAATATATGTTTCATCATCTGTTAATTCAGGTGCTAAAATTTTTAAGGCAACCACACGATCCATGCTTATTTGACGACTTTTGTAAACAGTTCCCATACCACCTTTTCGTATTTTTCGAATAATTTCATATCCTTTAATTTCTGGATATACATCATCTTCTACTGCTTCAAAATCTGTTTTTAATCGTTTTAATTGAGTGATGGTTAAATAATGCTTATGTAGCAAAATTTCTCCAAGACTCATGGTTGTGCCTTCTTTTTTTAACTGCAATTGAATGAAACGAGCTTCTTCCAAATGCTTATCTGTGATATAACCACGCATAACTGCATTTTTCGCTAACATCGCATCATCAATCACTGGAATATTCTCTGTACTTCGTACTTCTTCTTCGTTTTCGGGCATTGAACTCCCCTAATACATGAAATCCTACTTGCTATTAAAAAGCATCTTCGCAAGCCTGTCTATAGAATGCAACGCCAAGCAAGATGGTAAATTATAAATGATATATTATGTATATATAACGTAACTTTGCTACTACATAATGTAGCAAAGTTACAAACTTTTCTCTATTTTATCAATAAATCATGAAAAATAAAGAAAATTTACCTTTTTCTACCAATTCTATAAAGATATGCACCTAGTAACAAGAATAAAGCAAAAGAAATAATTTCACCATATACGCCAGGAATAGTAAAACCAACACCTTTAGGAGCATGACCAGCTACTAAAGCAAAACATGCAATTGCAATGCCTAAAATACCTTCCCCAGCAATTAAGCCTGAACTCAATAATACGCCTTGTTCTTTTGCTTGTTGTTCCGCATCCTTTCCTACGACTACATTACTTTTTTTATTGCGATATTCTACGAAACGGCGAATTAAACCACCAACAAAAACAGGAGTCATTGTGGATAAAGGTAGATACACACCTACAGAAAAAGGAAGACAAGGAAGACCAATAATTTCAACTACAAGTGCAATCATTCCACCTGTTAAAATTAAACCCCAAGGTAAATTAGACGATAAAACACCGTCTACAACAGTTTTCATCAATGTAGCTTGAGGAGCTGGAATTTCTGCACTACCAAAAGTATATGCTTCTCCTAACTTACAAACGGAAAAAGCAATTAAATATGCTGTACCAATCACGCCTGCCAATTCAGCTAATTGTTGTTTTTTTGGAGTTGCACCTAATAAATATCCTGATTTTAAATCTTGCGAAATATCACCAGCAATAGACGCTCCTACACAAACTACAGTACCAATCGTAATCACAGCTGCTTTAGCAAATTCATCTGTCCAACCTATTAGCACAAAAAGCAGACTTGTGCCCAACATAGTTACAATAGCCATGCCAGATGTTGGATTAGAAGAAACGCCAATCAAGCCAACAATACGAGAAGATACAGTCACAAACATAAAGGCAAAAATGCCAATGCAAATAGCTGCGATAAGACGCGTATACCAAGTAGTGTTAATACCAATGATCCCAGGAACAGTAGCTAAAATGGCCAATACTATGAAAACACCAATAAAAACAGTTTTCATAGATAAACTACGATCAGTTCTTTGGACAGATTCTAATTCTGCTGCTACGTTTTTATCCACAATACTTTTCAATGCAATCTTCAAGGAAGAAAACATCGTGGGAAGTGCTTTACAGACAGTTAAAATACCAGCAAATGCAACAGCCCCAGCACCAATAAAACGAACATAATTTTTCCAAATTTCTTGGGCAGACATCTCGGAAATTAACGTTGTACCAGGTGCAATCGGACTTGTCATCCCGCCAGCAAAATATGCAATAGTAGGAATTAAAACAAGCCAAGATAAAAGACCGCCAGCAACCATAATAGATGCTATACGGTAATTCAAGATATAGCCTACACCCAACAATGCTGGCATAGTTTCAAACTGAATAACTGCCTTAGGAATCGCATTCAACTTCAAAGCCACAGTTTCAGGAATAATCTTTATAAAACTTAAAAATGCTTTATAAATAGCACCAATTCCCATCCCTAAAAATACAAACTTTGCAGTTGCACCTCCTTCGTCAGAAGCAATCAAAACACGAGCAGCAGACGTTCCTTCGGGATACGGTAAGTTTTCATGTTCCTTTACAATTAAAAACTCACGTAAAGGGATCATAAATAAAACACCTAACGTACCACCTAAACAAGCCAACATTGCAATTTGTAAAATTTCTGGTTTCATCCCCCACATAAACATCGCAGGGATTGTAAAAATAATCCCTGATGCTAAAGATGAACTTGCAGAACCAGCAGTTTGCGAAATATTGGCTTCCAAAATTGAAGATTTGGCTCCAAAAATATTTAAAAATTTAAAAAATGCAACAGAAATCACAGCCAAAGGAATCGCTGTGCTAATTGTCAAACCAACACGTAGACCGAGATATGCATTGGCTGAACCAAAAATTGCACCAAAAACAATACCTGCAATCAACGCACGAATCGAAAAATCGCGAATTGGAGAATCAGCATCCACATAAGGGATTTTCATAAAAAGACTCCTTTGAAACAAAATAAAAAATTATAAAGCTACAAAAAAAAATATTGTAGAAAACTAAAAAATCCTAATTATTATTTATTTTTATAAAATTTACAAAATTCTACAAATAAAAATACAATAATTAAGATTTGGTAAAAGTTTACAAAAATCTTTATAAAAAATCAAACAAAATTAAAAATTCCAAGCAAGACCTGTGCTAACAAAAAAATGAAGATTTTCTTCCTTATCAATAGCCCAACCTTGATAATTTGCCAATTGACTATCAAGAACCAACATAGTTCCACTAACATACCCCGACCATTTTCCAAATCGTGCAGGAATAAATGCCAAAGGTACATTTAACTTAGCACCAATAGACATATAACCCCAACAAAGATCATTATCATCTGGTGCACCAAATTCATAATAGTTATCTATACTAAAACCAGCTGATATGGGCAGACTAAAATTAATAGCATCTTCATCATTTTGAAAACAATAAATATCTATATTTGGATTTATTCCAAGAGATAAAAATACACCTTCATTTTGTCCATCACAAGCACCATCTAGTTCTGCTATCAAACGAATAGAGGGCTGAATACCAAAAATAGCCCCTGTCAATGCTTTATCATCAAAAACAAATCCAAATTCCAATTGTTGGTATGTATTAAACGAATCATTTGGACTTCCATAAAGTGCATACGTCACATCAAAAGTCAAACATTTAGCCAATTGAAAAAATAAACTTACATACAAATCTTGTTCATAATGATGATCTGTAGATCCATCAGCAACATCTGAAACAGGACTATCCAAAAAAGTAGCAAACGTACCAATATTAAAATCAAGACTTGTTAAAAAATTACCTTGAAATAAATTTATATTCAAATAAACAGCTGGTTGAAAAATCAATCCTTGATTTTCACAAACAATACCATTATACCAATATTGACTTACTACATCACCTCGTACAAGAACACTAATTGCACTTTCCTCTTTAGGCACTTCACTAGTCGCAACCTCAGCCTCCTGTGCCATAGAAAAAACACATGAGAACAACAACAATAATAATAGTAAATTTTTCATAAAAAACCCTTTATAAAAATTACATACAAATAAATAAAAATATGATATAATTATAATTATAATCGTAATAGTAATCATGATAAAACAATTCTAACATAATCATAGTCGAACAATTCTAACAATTTTTTAAACATATTCCAATAAAAATTTCATTGTATACAAAATTAAGAAAGGCATAATATGAAATACTGCGTAGTTCCCCTCGGATGTCAAATGAATAAGTCCGACGCTGAACGAATTGCCCAAGTTTTAGAACAACAAGGTCACACACCTACAGAAAACGAAGAAGAAGCAGATATCCTTGGAGTAGTCGCATGTTCCGTCCGTCAAAAATCTGTCAATAGAGTTTATGGACGCATCCAAAAATGGATGCACTGGAAAAAAGAACGTGACATCATCACCTTCCTTTCAGGTTGCGTTCTTCCTATAGATGAAGAAAAACTTCAAAAACAATTCGACATTATTTTCAAAATCAACGATTTACCAAAACTTCCTGAATACCTAGAAAAACAAACAAAAAACAAACAAAAACCTATCATAACAAAACAAAACATAAACCTTTTTGACTACAAAACGCTCTACAAAGACTACAATGAAGGATTTTGGAAAATTCAACCAAAACATACATCAAACTTTCACGCATTTGTTCCTATTCAAAACGGATGCAACAAATACTGTACTTACTGTGCAGTTCCTTACACACGTGGTCGAGAAGTTTCTAGAAACTCTGATGAAATATTAACAGAAATACAAGATCTTGTTAATCAAGGCTATAAATCCATCACACTTTTAGGACAAAACGTTAACTCCTATGGAAAAGATAAATCCAATCAAGAGCTTACATTTACACAACTTCTACACAAAATCGGCAAACTAGGAAACAACCAAGAGAAAAAATTTTGGCTTTACTATACATCGCCTCATCCTTCTGACATAACAATAGACGTACTAGAAGCCATGGCACAATATAACTGTATAGCAAAACAAATTCACCTTCCCCTACAATCTGGTGATGACCAAGTTCTACAAAAAATGAACCGTTCCTATACACTAGACCACTACCGCAACATCATCCATCAAATTCACCAAATTCTTCCTACTGCCACCATATTCACTGACATCATCGTAGGATTCACAGACGAAACAAAAGAACAATTCAACAACACACTCCAAGCTCTTCAAGAATTCCAATTCAACATGGCATACATTGCACAATACTCACCACGCCCAGGTGCAAAAAGTGCTACATGGGACGACAACGTCAGTCCAGAAGAAAAAAAACAACGATACCACCAACTCACACAGGCATTACAGCAAATTACATACCAGCAAAATAAAAACATGATCCAAAAAACATACACAGCCCTTGTTGAAGGTCCTGACAAAAAAAAAGGTCATCTTCTTGCACGCACAGAAGGTCTCATTCCTATTAACTTTCCAGAAACAGACACAAACCTCATAGGTACATTTGTTTCTCTCAAAGTCCATTCAGTTACCCCCTTTGCTGCTTCCGCCACTAGAATCTAATATATAAACATTTCCAACATTTCACTATCAAGTGCCACATACCTGATACTTTATTTTCTTTGACACTTTTTTTGCTCTGGGGAAGCAAAATTACTCTGGGGAAGCAAAATTGCTCTGGGAAAGCAAAATTGCTCTGGGAAGAAAAAAGTTAAATACATGAAAACGCGTAGAAATACATGAAAACGTGTAGAAATCGTCAATGAAAACGAAAACGCGTATAATTACGTAAAATTACGTAGAAATGCGTTAATAGAAGTTAAAATGCGTAAAATTACGTAGAAATGCGTTAATGCGTGAAAGCGAATTTGCTCGGGGGAGGCAAAATTTGCTCTGGGGAAACAAATTTACTCTGGGGAAGCAAAATTTGCTCAGGGGAGAATTTTGCTCTGGGGAAACAAATTTACTCTGGGGAAGCAAAATTTGCTCTGGGGTGAATTTTGCTCGGGGGAAACAAATTTACTCTGGGGAGGCAAAATTTGCTCTGGGGAGGCAATCTTGCTCTGGGGAAGCAATCTTGCTCTGGGGAAGCAATCTTGCTCTGGGGAGTAAAGTTGGAGTTGCTAAGTTGGGATTGCTCTGGGGAGGCAATCTTGCTCTGGGGTGAAAAGTTACTCTGGGGAGGGCAATCTTGCTCTGGGGTGAAAAATTTATTAATGCGTCAATGAAAACGCGTAGAATTACATAGAATGCGTGAATAGAAATAAAAATGCATAGAATTACGTAGAATTACGTAGAAATTCGTAAATAAAATAAAAATGCGTAAAAATTCGTAAAAACGTGTAGAAATGCGTAAAATGCATGAAAATGCATAGGAGAAATTTGCTCTGGGGAGGGCGATGTTGCTCGGGGGAGGCAATCTTGCTCGGGGAGCGATGTTGCTCGGGGGAGGCAATCTTGCTCAGGGGAGAATTTTGCTCTGGGGAAACAAATTTACTCTGGGGAGGAAAGTTGCTCTGGGGCGAAATTTGCTCGGGGAGGCAATCTTGCTCGGGGGAGAAGTAAGTCAGTGTGAACTCGGATTTGCTCTGGGGTAAAATTTAAATTTAAATTTTACTTGGTGCTGTGTGAGTTTTGGATATCTAGTAATTTTTTTGTGTTTTCTCTATATTTTTTTGATAAAATATTTTGTATGAAATTAAGATGATTTTTATACAAGAATGCTTTAAAATATTTTGTATGAAATTAAGATGATTTTTATACAAGAATGCTTTGTAAGATGCTTTTATATAAGGATGCTTGATAAAATGATTTTGATTGTCTAAGAATTAAGATGATTTTGATTATCTAGGATTTTATTTTTTAAGAAAGCAAACAATATGCGTTTTATAGCTGATTTACATATTCATTCTAGATATTCTAGAGCAACAAGTAAGGATTTAGATTTTCCACATTTATATACTTGGGCGTTAAATAAAGGAATCCAAGTAGTAGGTACAGGAGATTTTACGCATCCAAAATGGTGTGAGGAAATTGAATTGTACTTGGAAGAAGAGGCAGATTCTAATTTATTTGTATTAAAAGAGGAGTATAAAAAAATATCATTGCCGGGAGTTGCCTCTGAATATGATATTCGTTTTTTGTTGACTACTGAAATTAGTTGTATTTATAAACGTCATGGTAAGACTAGAAAGGTTCATCACGTTGTATTGGCCCCCAATTGGAAAGTTGCCCAAGAAATTCGTTGGAAATTAGCAAAAATTGGAAATATTGAGTCAGATGGTCGTCCTATTTTAGGTTTAGATTCATATGATTTATTATATTTATTATTAGAAATTTCGCCTGATATTATTCTCATTCCTGCTCATATTTGGACGCCTTGGTTTTCTTTGTTTGGATCTAAATCTGGCTTTGATACTATGGAAGAATGTTTTGCTGAATTGTCTTCTCACATTTATGCTTTAGAAACTGGATTATCTTCTGATCCAGCTATGAATTGGATGTGTTCGCAACTTGATAAATATTTATTAGTTTCCAATTCTGATGCACATTCTCCGTCAAAATTGGGACGAGAATCTAATATTTTTGATTGTGATATTACTGCAGAAAGTATTTTTCATGCACTCCGTACAGGGCAAGGTTTTTGTGGTACTATGGAATTTTATCCTGAAGAAGGCAAATATCATTTAGATGGACATCGAAAATGTCAAGTTCGCATGTCACCTGAAGAAACTTTGCAACAAAATGGAATTTGTCCTGTTTGTGGTAAACCTGTGACTTTAGGAGTATTGTATCGTGTATTGGAATTGGCTGATAGAAAATTTGGAGAACGTCCTGAAAATGCATTGCCATATTCTAGTATTATTCCTTTAGAAAGTATTTTATCTGAAATTTTTGAGGTGGGTGGTTCTTCTAAAAAAGTGCAACAAGAATATTTTCGATTGCTAAAACTTTTTGGCTCAGAATTAGATATTTTACAAAATGTGGATCTAGAAATACTAGAGAAAAAAAATTCAGCGATTTTTGCAGAAGCTATTCGACGTGTACGACAAGGAAATATTGTATTACAAGGTGGCTATGATGGTGAATTTGGCATTGTAAAAATTTTTGAAAATTCTGAAAAAAAAGAATTTTTACCTTGTCTTTTTGTAGAAGGTATTGGAAATATTTCGAATCAAAAAGAAAAGGCTTTGCCTAAAAGTAAAAATATCAAAAATATTTCAAAGCAAGAAGAAAAAGAGTTGCCTAAAAGTAAAAATGTTAAAAATATTTCAAAGCAAGAAGAAAAAGAGTTACCTAAAAATAAAAAAGTAGTATATGACCATACAAGTGAAATTTTGCAAAAAAAAAATAAACAAGAGAAACAAATAGATCAGTTGACGGAGAATATATATGATGAATTGAATGAAGAACAAAAGCAAGTTGTGCAATATGCAGGTTCTCCGATGATTGTTATTGCTGGTCCTGGTACTGGTAAAACTCGAACTTTAGTGGCTCGGATTGCATATCAAATAGCACAAAAAAACGTGGTAGGTGAACATATATTAGCGGTAACGTTTACGAATCGTGCTGCTTTAGAAATGCAAGAACGTTTATCTAAAGTAGATGGTGGTAGTAATGTTTTTATAGGTACGTTCCATGGTTTTTGTATGGAAATTTTGCGTGAGTTTCATGAAAAAGTAGGTTTGCCTCATGATTTTCTATTGTTTGATCATAATATGTTTCATATTAAGTTTAATAAAAAAGATTTAGAAAAAATTTCACTTTGCAAATCAGAATGTTTACAACCGCATGAAGTGCAAGAAAAAGATATAAGAGAGGTGTATATTGAGTATGAACAGCTTTTGCAAGACAATGGTGTTGTAGATATCGATGATTTAATAGTTAAAACAGTTCGATTATTAGAAGAACATTCAGAAGTACAAGAAATTTTGCAAAATCGTTTTCGTATGATTTTGGTGGATGAATACCAAGACATCAATTTTGCACAATATCGTCTTTTACGTTTGCTTATCAATGACACAACTGATTTTTTAGCCATTGGTGATGCTGATCAGTCCATTTATGGGTTTCGTGGTTCACGAATAGAATATTTCTTGCATTTTTTTCAAGATTTTCCTAATGCTGTTCGTTTTTCTTTACAAAAAAATTATCGTTCAACTATCCCGATTCTTACGGCTGCACAACATGTGATTCAAAAAAATAAGGAACGAATGGCATGTCCTTTGCATACAGATAGAGAAGGTGCATTAGTAAGAAGATATGTTGCAGAATCTGAATATGACGAAGCACATTTTATTGTAAATGAGATTGAAAAATTATTGGGTGGCACAAGCCATCGATTTTTTGAGGCAAATCGTCAGGAAAATATTGAGTATTCGTTTCGCAATTTTGCTGTGTTTTATCGTACAAATAAACAAAATGAAGTGTTGCAAGAAGTATTTCAAAAATCTAGTTTGCCTTATCATCTTGTAGGAGAATCGAGTATTTGGAATGTGAATGATCTTCAGTTTTGGAAGTCGCTTGTTGCTATTACATTGCAATGGCAGAGTCCATTTGCTTGGAAGCGTGTTTTTTTGCATTATGATCCTGCTTTAGCAGATAATATAGTAGATGCAATGGTGCAAGTAAATTTTGATATTGATATATTACAAAAATCGCCTCTTTGGTCTCACATGAAAGATTGCATGGAAGCATTGGTGCAATTGCAAAAAATAGATATAAAAGAGGGTGCTTGGGATTGGTTTCAATCTGCTATATGTTATTTTCCTTGGAAAAAATTACAAAAAAATTCACAAGAAGTGTTAACAGAGGTTTTTAGCAAATATAAAAATTTACAAAACGTATTGCAACATTTTTTACTAAAAGAACAATTGGATGATTATGATCCACGCATTGAAAAAGTAGCGTTAATGTCTTTACATGCTTCCAAAGGTTTAGAATTTCCAGTTGTTTTTATCACAGGCTGTGAAGAAAAACTCATCCCCTTTCAATATGGTAATGAAATTTCATTAGAAAAAGAGGAAGAACGGCGTCTATTTTATGTAGGAATGACGCGTGCAAAAGATTTATTATATTTAACTCATAGCAATAGGCGAATGATGTTTGGTTTGCAGTATAATTCGCCCAGTCCTTATTTTAATGATATTCCTGAAGAATTTATTGAAATGTACGGAATGAAAAACAAAAAAACAAAAAAGAAAGCAACTTCCTCACAAAATTTATTATTTTGAAAGGATTTTAGATGAAAAAACGTGCTGAAGCTATCGTCATAAAAAACCGTGGTGGAAAAATTGTGGAAGTTAAGCTCTTTTCTAGCACGGGTGGTGCAGGTGACATTGTATTACGAACAGATAATCGAATGGCAGGCGCCATGGAATCTCGAGATTTATCTGCTTGTCAAGATTTTATTGACTGGTTAGACAAACAAGGACGACTGCAAGATGCAGAAAAAATGATTTTATCTATTTTATCGTAAAATTTTTCTAGTTTTTTTATAGAAATTTCTTATAATGGAAGCTTGGGTTATTTACACCTCTTGTTTATCATCTGTTATGGGATAGATGAAATTTTTTTCTGGAAAGGAAGCATATGCCTACTGCTTATAAGTTTTTTCCCCAAAAAAAAGTTATTGAGATAAAAAATTTAGAATATCCTCAAAACATGGTATATATTATTGATACGAATGAGGATTTACAAAAGGAAGATTTTAAGTTGCGTTTTGCTTTTCCTGCCAAGTTGCCTTTGGAAACTGAGGAATTAAAAACAAAAGTTAAAAATATATTGGCACATATTATTGACGCTCAGAATTTTCTATTGCAATATGTGAATGGACAGTGGATGTTGGAAGTGCCTATGCGTACTTCTCAAGAAAAATTGCCTGTAAAAGTAAATTCTTTATTTCCTATTATGGTAAAATTGAGTAAGGTAACTGGACAAAACGCTGGTTGGGAAACTCAATGCATTCAACAAGTTAGATTGCAACTAGGATATGCTGAAAAACCAAATAAGAAAAACGAATTGACATTAGATAATTTAGAAGAGAATGAAGGATTAGATAACAATGCCTTAGATAAACTAGCAGATGGGAAAAACGAAGAAAAAGATCATGTTATCAATACATATAGTGGTTTAATTTCCATTGATTATGGGACTACCAATTCCACAGTTGCTGTACGCGATCCTTGTTTTGCATCTGAAGAAGTCCGTGGTCAATTGGGACAAGAACAATGGAAAGGTCTTTGTGAATGGATGAATATTTGGCTCGAAGAACATATTGCCAATCTAGAGCCTACTGATTTAGATATTTTTGTGCAAAGTCTTTGTTTAGTTGCACCAACTGCAGGCATTCCAGAATGTGGTTCACCACGAGACTCTATCCACAATGCTTTATTAAACATGTCTGATATATCTCGTGTTCAAATTCTGCAAGAATTAGTTGCTAGAATTTCTGGTGATGCAGCTTCTGGTCATGAAAATCCTGTTATGAAAATATTGGCAGCAGAATCGATCAAAGGTTTTGAAGCAGTTATTGATGCCAATAGTATGGAATCACAACGTTATTTTGTTTTGGAATTAGATAGAAACATTGGTCCAGCTCCTATTTCTAGTGTATTGCAAATTATCAAAGCACCTGGATGTGGTGAGAAACCAGTAGAACCTGACATTGAATTCGATGATGCATCAGTAGAAGAAAACAAAGATAATGAAAAACAAAAGAAAGCAGCAGAAGATGAGGATGTATCTTCTTATACTGACACAGATGGCATTGAAGTAGATATGGGTGCTCGCGTGAGCTTGTTGCTTCATAGTGCTGCATTGGGTGAAATTGACATCCGTCAATTTATTTTATCTACTAAACGCTATTTTGGAACTGAACAATTGATTGAAGTAATCCCTGCTGAAGGTGATGGGCACCCTGTTGAGCTGAGTCCAAGGGCTTTATCAAAAGTCACGTATCGTGAGCTTCTAAAACGTGCCATTGCTGACATTCATCGTCGTGCTGAAATGGGACAATTTCAAGATGCAACTTGGGCAGGCTCGGTTGTTGCTACTTTCCCTACAACGTATCCAGCCTCATTGCGTAAAATTATTCGAGAAATTTTAGAAGAACTACAAATTGAAGAAATTGACACTCGTTTTGATGAAGCCACCGCAGCAGCTATTTTCTATATTTGGAAAGAAATCGGTGCAGATCCAGTTTGTGGTATGCATGGTTTAATGGCTCGCAGTCGAAAAGATAAATATGGTCGTTCTTATCAAAATATTTTGTTGTATGATTTAGGTGGTGGAACTACAGATATTGCTTTGATTCAATTGTTGTATGAAGAATTAGCTATTTTTGAGGAAGGCGAAGATCGAGGAAATGGTGGTAGTTATTTTCGCATCACTCCTAGACTTCTAGGAACAACTGGTCATAGAAATCTTGGTGGTGATTTACTTACATTATGGATTTTTCGTTTGATTAAGTCAAAATTGGCAGATACATTATTAAAAATCTTAATTTCTCGAAATATTGAACCACCTATTGACAGTCCTCTCAATCAATTGTTGATGAATCTTCCTGAAGAATTGGGAGATTCAGAAGTCCAAAGTGATTTAGTTCATTATCGTGACGGTGCTTTATTGGAATGGACCGCACATCCTACACAATTCTTACGTCAATACACCACTCTTAACGAAGAAGTCATTGATGTTTTAATTCCCACACGATTTATAGATGATCGAAGTCGCGTTCCTAATTTTTTTACATTATGGGAAATTACAGACGAAGTGAAAAAATCACTAGGTACTCCCATTATTGAAAATTTTGGAACATGTTTGGGAACTGGACTTGCTAAAAATTGGCCTGAAGAAGTAGAATTAGATAGTGGGCAAGTTTTTAATTTTATGCAAATGGCACATCCTTGGTTAACGAGTTCAGGCCAAATCACGCAAGAAGATTTTAATATGGTAATTTTGCAAAATGAAATGAACAATGTCATTACAGATACTATTAGACAATCTGTTAGTTTAGCTGCAAGTTTAGCAAAATCAAGATTAGTTATGTCTTCAAAAGTTGACCGTGTAGATCGATTGATTCTTGCTGGTTTATCTTGCAATATGAAAGTCATCCAAGATGTTGCCCAAGAAGTTTTTAGAAGTAGCGATGGCATCTTCGATTATGACCCTGCCAATGTTCGTTTCGATAGAAATTCTGCGAAAACAGCTGTTTCTTTAGGAGCTTGTATTGGTCGCTATATGGAATCTGTCCGTATTGATCCTTTTAATGAAAAAACTCGACAAATGCTACGTGATGGATACGACCAAATTGAACTTGTCATTGAAAATTTATTTTGCTATTTACCTTGCCGCTTAGCGTATGATTCCTTGGTGGCTATGGTTCCTATTTTTGAACAAGGACAAGAACTCAATATTATATCTTATTGGGACGATCGACGAGTGGCGCGAACTTCCATTCGAGACTTACGCCCTGTGCAAGAAAAATTTTGGATTTATCGAATCGACTTTCCTGGTGCTGAACCACAATATCTTGGATTAATTGATGCGGAACAAGTTGCTATTACAAACGGATTTGACAATTTCCGTAAATTCCGTGAAGAATATGTTGTTGGTTTTGAAGCAGATGCTGAACTTATGATTCGTTGCTTTTTCTTGCCTCGTGAAATTATCATCCAAGCAGAAAATCCAGTAGAACCTAGAGAATTTATGCCTGTAGATGGTCTATTTGTTCCCTCTACAGAAGAAATCGATGTGGCATCGGAAGCTAAAAAAGCAAAACTAGCTATTAAAACAGCAAGCGAAAAACAAAAGAAAACAATGGAATCAGAAGATGATTTTGATAATGAAAATCAAGATCCCACTGATGAAGAAAATAATGAACAAAATATGCAAGAAGAAGTTTCTGTCGACATATCTGACAGCAGACTTGAGATGGGTCGTACTATCTTAGTTCAAGAATATTTAGATGACATGCCTTTAATTGAACAAGGTGAACAAGTTACATTTAATATTTCTTATGGTGGTGGTAGCATTCGTAAATGTATTGTAAGTCCATCTCTTTCTATTCGTGATGAGTATATTTTTAAAATTGCCCAACCAAAATCACAATATCAGGATGATGACACAGAAGATTCAAACAATGCAACAGAAAACATAGATGAACCTCTTTTTGCACACTTTGTTGTAGATGAAAATGAAATAAAAGAAGCAACCTTCATATGCGATGAAGACCAACGTTGCATTATGTTAACGAACTGTCTATTTGACATTCAAATTTGGGAAGACATACAATTCAGTCCTCCTAAGGCTGATATTAATTGCGACCCATTCTGTGGTTGTCATTGACAAATTCTATGGTTGTCATTCATGAAATATAAATTCGTATATTTTAAGTAAAATGTACGAATTTATTAAGGAGAATCCAATGAGAAAAGAAGAAATAATGGAATATGATGGTTCTCAAGGATTAAATCAAGAAGAGGAAGAAGTGTTTGAGTCACCATATAGAAATCCACTAGAACGTTATATGGGGCTTATCATTTCTGTTATTGTTCACTTCATATTATTCCTCTTCGCAACATTAACTGTATTTCAAGCACCTATAGCACAACAAGCAAATATTGTAATCAAAACAAAGTTTCAACCTGTGATTACGCAAGAACGACCTCAAGAAAAAAAAACAGAAGCCTTTACTGAAAAAAAAGGATATCAAAATGATGAGCCAATGTCAGCTGATCCAGCTGTCAAATCTGGTGAACTTTCAGACCATGATGAAACTGCTAATGAAGAAGACTTTAGTATGTCTAAAGGAAATGAAGATTCTTTTTCAGACACACCCCTACAAGGTCAATTCAATAAAAATAAAATTGGAGTGGGTGGCCAAGCTGGTGGTATATTTGGCGGACGTTTTGGAGGGCGCAGAAACTTACGAGCAAAATCAGGAAGTGGTAAAAGTGGCACAGATAGTTCAGTAGATATTGGTCTTATGTGGCTTCATAGACACCAGAATAGGTCTGGAAACTGGGAAGCAAAAGACTTTCTTTCTTTATGTGGACGTGACGAAGGATTTGAAGGAAATTGCTCTACGCCCTATAGCGAAGAAGATACTTACGCTGATAATGCTGGTCGTCCAATTTTTAATCCATCTTTAACTGGTCTTGCTTTATTATGTTTTTTAGGTGCTGGTAATAGTACAACAACAGGGAAATATGCGGTAAATGTGAAGCAAGGTGTCCAATATTTATTAGAAATTCAAGGTAGAGACGGTTGTTTTGGAAATCAAGGAGAAGGAGAATATATGTATAACCATGCAGTTGCTACATGGGCAATTGCTGAGGCATATGCACTTTCTAATTACAATCCTATGATTCAAGAGGGATTGCAAAGAGCAGTGGATTTTCTTCTTCAATCTCAAGTACCAGAAAGTGGCTGGGGTTTTACGTTTCCTAGCCATCAAGCCGATACATCAGTTACAGGATGGGGTCTTATGGCTTTACGTTCTGCTCGTGTTGCTGGCATTGAAATTCCTGAAAGTGCCTTTGAAAATGTAAAACTATTTTTAAATTCAGTGACAGCTTCCAATTCATCTGTTGGATACCGTGTAGGAGATAAAGGAATTGAACGAGAAACTACCATAATTCATCATAAACCGATTTTTAATATAAATTTGCCTGAAGCACCTATCTTGTCATTACTTCCAGAAAATGGAATGATCACAGATTTTTTATATAGAGAGTTTCTAAATAGAGGCCATGCTATTTCTCGCAATTCAATAATTCGTTTGGCTCAACTTGGTACCACTTCAACAACATTAGGAAGTATGCAGCAGTCTCAAAATCAAGAAATACCTCCTCAATGGATAGTGACAGATATGGATACCCATCAAAAATATATCATAGAAGCACAAGATCAAAAGACTGTAGGAGTAAAACATATTTATAAAATGTTTGCAAATAGTGAATCTATGACTGCCATTGCAATGACTTCTCGTATTTTTATGGGAACAGGGTTAGATGATCCTCACTTAGAAGGAGGAGCGAATCTATTATTAGAATCATTACCTACTTGGGGAAAAGATGCAGAAGGTTTTTCTTTGATTAATTTTTATTATTGGCATTGGGGTACATTAGCTATGTACCAGATGGGTGGAAACTATTGGAATCAATGGAATAATCGATTAGTTGATGTATTGGTCAATAAACAAATTAAGACAGGATGTCAATGTGGATCTTGGTCTCCTTTAGGAAAACAATGTGCAGCAGGCGGTAGAATTTATGCTACTGCTCTTAACATTCTATCTCTTGAAATTTACTATCGTTATGGAAAAGTTTTTTAAACAATTTATATAAACAGAGTATTCATAAAAAAAGTAGCATTCATTTATGAAATAGCTACTTTTTTTATAAATACTCTGTTTTTTTGTTAAGAAAATTAAAAGGCTTCTTGCAACTTCTCTGCACTCTAGGGGTTACCAACTGCTTTAAATAATCTATAAAATTCTATAAAATAATATAAATATTTTATAGAATTTTGTGGAAATATCAAAGCTGATTTAACACTAAAAGATAGAGTGTATATTTGTAATGAATGTGGTTTAAAAATAGACAGAGATTACAATGCAAGTTTGAATTTACTAACAGAATTAAAAAAACAAATAGGCAAAGTTCTTGCCGAATTTACGTCTGCGGACTTGGCGGCAATACAGTCAGATTTAGTAATAAATCAGATTGTAACCAGCAAGGTTGAAACAGAAATACAACAGAAATCTTATTTATAGATTTTTATAGCTATTTATAGGATTTTATAGGTTTGTAGGAACGGAAAAGTATACTTACTCTTACTTACTCTGTAGAAGCCCTCTTACTCTACTCTGGCGAAATATCTATTTATTACTCTGGGGAGAAATGCGTAGAAAACAAAAACACGTTAAAACGAGTAGAAGTTCGTTAAAATAAAAATACGTAGGCATAGGAATGTAGGCATGTGTGGAAAATTTGTGTATATATGCTCTTTTGCTCTTTGCTCTGAGGAGAGGAAATTTGCTCGGGGGAAACGCGTGCAAATTTGCTTGGGGATGAGAATATGTTGCTTAGGGTAGGATATTGCTCAGGGGAAAAATATGTAGGGAACTTTTTAATGTATGTTTATAGAAAATAGAAAAAGGTTTGTATGACAAAGCATGAATATTATATGGGGTTTGCATTGAGGCAAGCTGAGAAAGCTTTGATTTTAAATGAAGTACCCATTGGTGCAATTATTGTTTGTGATGATGTGATTATTGCACAAACTCATAATAGAACAGAGATGTATTGTTCAGCATTAGCACATGCTGAAATGCTAGCAATTCAACAAGCCAATGTTTGGAAACGTGCTTGGAGGTTATCGAATTGCACTATGTATGTTACTTTAGAACCTTGTGCTATGTGTGCGGGAGCTCTTGTAAATAGTAGGATTTCTGAACTTGTATATGGATTATCTGATTTGAAAAGTGGTGCTGTTCATTCTCTTTTTAATATTACGAATGATTCTCGTTTAAATCATAAAATTCGAGTTGTTTCTGATGTGAGGGCAGAAGAAGCTAAGGGTTTATTGCAATCTTTTTTTTCATATACTCGGTATAGAAATAAACAAAAAAAATTAGCAAAAAAAAATTTATAATTCTTTTCATTTTGTTTTGTAGATAGATAAAAATATAAAAAATTTGAATGATTCTCTCTTAAATCATAAAATTCGGGTTGTTTCTGATGTGAGGGCAGAAGAAGCTAAGTATTTGTAACAATCTTTTTTTTCATATACTCGGTATAAAAATAAACAAAAAAAATTGGAGGAAAAAATCGGTAGTTCTTTCATATTAGGGTAGATAAAAATATAAAATTTCGTATGTTAGATAAGAGTATAAAAAATTTAATAGATTATATACGTTTAAAAAAAATGTTGTACGAATTTTTTATTTTTTTATATAATCTATTAAATTTTTTATATTGAGATGTTTTTTTATTCTTCTGCAGGCATGGCAAGTACAACTTGTTCGCTAGGTTGAGGAACCACAATTAGTCCTTTGCAGTTTGGACATCGAACTCGTTGACCAGCCATATTGTTTGGTAAAGAATATGTGCGACCACCGCAAGAACACATAAAATGAACTGTCATGTTGATTCTCCTCTATAAAGTTTTGTAGAATTTTAGCAAAATAGATGCTATGTTTCATTTGTTTTTTGTGGTTTATGTTTTCTCCAAATTGTGTCTAGAATGCCATTGATAAATGAGCCTGAGTTTTCTGTAGAGTATCGTTTTCCTAGTTCAACGGCTTCGTTGATGACGATGTTTTTGTGTAGATTTAGGTAAAGTAGTTCATAGGTTGCTATTTGTAGTATAGCTCTATCTATTTTTGCCATTCTATGGATAGACCAATTAGTTGCTGTGTTTTTGATTATATTGTTAATCTCTTCTTTATTTTTTAGGTAGCCTTGAATAATTTCAATGGCGTAGTTAATAGCGTCTTTGTTGTCACTTGTTTCTTGTAAAAATTTGTCTAGTGTATAGTATATTTCTTGACCTCGTAGGTCAAGTTGGTATAAAAATTGTAAGCTGAGTTCTCTTGCTTGTGTTTTATATGCAAATTTCTTCATTTTTTTCTCTATTGTTTTTTTGATTGATATGTTTTTGCATTTTTTTCGTTTTGAGTTTTTTATTATGTTATGTTTGTAATGTTTTGTTTTAGTTATGGAGTATTAGTTGAAGTTTCCGTTCCTACAAACCTATAAAATCCTATAAATAGCTATAAAAATCTATAAATAAGATTTCTGTTGTATTTCTGTTTCAACCTTGCTGGTTACAATCTGATTTATTACTAAATCTGACTGCATT
>JAGOMP010000076.1 GCA_017993505.1 Planctomycetota bacterium | reverse complement strand
TAGTAAATTCAAACTTGCATTGTAATCTCTGTCTATTTTTAAACCACATTCATTACAAATATATACTCTATAAAATATTTATATTATTTTATAGAATTTTATAGATTATTTAAAGCAGTTGGTAACCCTATATTTTATTTATCAAAATATAATAGGTTTTATTTTTAAATTTATATTGATTCTTGAATTTTGATCAATTCTTGTAAATATTTTTTTACTTTACGATCAGCTTGCCTCATTTTTACCTGCATGAGAAGTTTATTTTTTGGATTTTGATTAGATAAAGTATCTTGATAAATTTCTATTCGTTGATTCATAGAATTGCAAAGATTTCGTACAGCTCTTCTGATTCTGTATTGTTTTTTGGATTCTGTTATGTTGTAGCAATCAGTAAATAGATTTTTTTTATCTTGCTCCCATTTGCTTGTCCATTGATTGAAATCTTTCATTGTTTTTATTTTTAAGCCTTGTTGTAGATTTGTATGTAATTGTAAAGCATTATCAAAGATACTTTGGATGAGTTTTTCTTGTTTTTCTTGCTCTTTTTGGAGTTTTTGCTTTTCTTGGGAAGGAATTTCCAAAAGAATTAAAAAATTGACTCTCAATTCTTCTGCGAGAGAGTTTAGGGAGGATGTGACTTTTTTATTTATTGCCACTCGATTTTTTTGATACAGTAAGGATAAGTGGTTTTCGCGGACTTGGTTTAATAATGTAAGAATAATAGGAAATCGAGCAAATTCTTTAGAATATTTTTTCCATAGAGGAGATTCTTTATATTCTTCGACTCGAGTTTGTAATGTTGCTAGTTCTTCGATAAATATTGCATGCTCTTCGTCTAATTTTTCTTTTTGAAAATTTTCATTATGTTTTTTATAGGATTCTATCATTTGGCGATAGATTTCATTGCCCCATACAATGTCTTTTTCTAATTCTATAAACGTTAATTTTTGGGGTGAGGGCATATTTTTTTTGATAAGATTTACTATATTTTGCATTTGTCTTTCATATCGTTGGATCAATTCCGTACGTTCTTTTTGTTGGGAAGGAATTTCAAGATATGATTGTGGAATCGGTATTTTATGAACATGGAATACATCTACTAGAAGAAATTTAAAATAATGGAGAACAGTATTGCAATATTGATTGGAGTACGTTCTCAAATCAGGATAATGACAAATAACATTTGTATTTTTATACCATTCTTTTTGCATATTGGTATAATTTTGTACAATTTGTAGACATTCGGTTCTTATGATATTAATATTTTTTTTTTTGTCTTGCATCAAATCTTGGCTCTTCTCTTGCCATTCTTTGATGGTGGATGCCATGAGCTTTAAAAGTTGGTAATATTCATTTTCTTCTTGTTTTCGTTCTTTATATTGTAATGCTCGGCGTCCGTGAAATAAATTATGTTTATAAGGCATTCCTTCCATCGTAGTAAATCGTGTATGTACTTCTACAGAATATTCGCCTGAAGGAAGTTGATGGTTAAAAGGTCCAAATGTAAATAAAATGTCACTACTCGTCACAATTCGGTACACAGTTGTTCTAGGGATCAAATTTTCTTCAAATTTGATAAATGCATAAAGGTGTGTTCCTTTGGGGAGTGTTGTCTTTCCTTTTAAAGTCCAAATTATTTTGCCACTATGATCAATGTCTGGTTGAAATTGTACATGTAAGGGTTGACAATATAAGCTGGTATAAAATACGGTGACCATCAAAAATAAAATATAATGTTTCATGTATCTTCCTCTATTTTTCCAAATATTTTAAAATTTCTCGTAATTGAGTATAACATTCTTTTGCACTGCTGATTTTTTGCAAGAAAAGTTGAGAAAAAAATTCACGCAATTGTGGGTTAATAGTATCTGGTAAAAGTTTTAATAACGTATCTAGCATATTGTGTTTAGTAAATGTTCCTGTAATAAGATATAAAAGAATTGAGCCGATTCCAAATAAATCTATTTCTACAGGGCGATAATGATGTTCTTGATTAGGTACAAAATACTGTACGTCCGATTGTAAACTGTTGCACACTAAACCATGAGAAAGAAATAAGGAATACACGCTAACATCAGAAAGTTTGACAGCTCGTGTCCCATCTTCAATGATTACATTCCAAGCAGATAAACCTCCATGATACTTTTTTTCACTATGTAGATAGTATAAACCAGCTGCAATATTAATGGCGATTTTCACTGCTTTTCGATCTGAAAGTCGTTTTTTAGATTCAATTATTTTTACAAGGTTTCTACCTTGTATAAAATCATACACTAGCGTAAGTTGATGATCATCATTCCAATAAAAATCAAAAAGTGATAGAATACATTGATTTTGTAAATTTTTCAGTCTTTTTAAGCCCAAATTTAAAGACTGCTTATTCTCAGGAGAAATATCTGGGAATGTATATGTTTTTAAAAGTACAACATTTTCATGGATTTTATGAACACCTTTTGCAATGACTAGATTTTCTTTTTCTTCTAACGTTTCTGTAATTTCATAGATACTATCGCTTATTTTATTATAATCTTCTACATCAGAATCCTCTATAGCTTGTGTCATTTCTGTATCTTGAAACCTAGGAGGTACGTTTACAGAATCTTGAATAATATCAACATTCAAAATATGTAAACCAATTCCTATTTGGTCGCCGTTTTTTAATTCTTTAATATTTTTAAGCTTATGTCCATTGAGAAGAAGACCATTTGTACTATCTAAATCTGTAAGCCACAGTTTTTTTTCTTCATAGAAAATTTTACAGTGTTTCCCAGAAACTTTACTATCTTCTAGGCGCAATCCACAATTTTTGCCTCTACCAATAATAACAGGCAAATTTTTTTCATGGAGAGTCATAGAAAAGCCTTCATTTTCTCCACTGATAATAGTAAGTTTACATTGCATAATTATCATCCTCATATAACGAGAAATAAAATTTGGTTGCTTTTGTCTACAAAGATAACAAAAAATATAAGGAAAAACTATCATTTTTTTTGTTTTTTTTTATTATGTTTTTTTTCATTTATTTTGATTCTTAGTTATTGCTTTTATTTTTCTTTTTGCTTTTATTTTTCTTTTTAAGTACAATATAGTATAGATGCAAAAATTTGATTTATTTTATTAATATTGGGAGAATTCTTTTGAAAAAAATATTTCTAATATCCATGATTGTAATAGTATGTTGTGGGAGCATATTTTTCTTTTCCCATCAAAATGTAAAATATAATCTTGTTTTGATTACTATAGATACATTACGTGCAGACTACGTGGGTTATTGTAACAAAGAAAAGCAAATCACACCAAATATAGATCAACTGGCTCAAAAGAGCGTTGTATTTCAACACGCTTACTCGCATAGTCCCTTAACATTGCCATCCCACACTTCGCTTTTAACAGGCATGTCGCCCCATGAACATGGTGTCAAAGACAATGCATTTTTCTGTTTATCGTCAGATGTACCCACATTAGCCACGATTCTTTTACAACAAGGCTACCAGACAGCTGCAGTGGTGAGTGGTGCTACATTAGCACGTAAAAAAGGCTTAGCTCGTGGCTTTCAAGAATATAATGATGTGCCAGATAAGTATGATGACTATTTAGATGGACCCCATGTTGGCGAACGAATTGCCTCTCAAAGCATAGACATTGCCTTAAAAATTACCCAACGATTTCAAAAAAATTCGCCCTATTTTCTGTGGCTTCATTTATTTGATCCCCATGCAGAATATGCTCCGCCTCTGCCTTATGAGCAAACATATGAAGGCGAAATTGCTTACACTGACAACTGCCTAGGTAAATTTTTACAAGCTATCCAAGATAATAACACCATCATTATCTTTACAGCCGATCATGGCGAAGGTTTAGGAGAACATGGTGAAGCAAGCCATGGCTACTTTCTATATCAAACTACACTCCACGTACCTTGTTTTATATATGCTCCTAATATATTGCAACCACGCATAGAAAAAATTCCAATTCGCTCTATGGACATAATGCCTACAGCACTTGGACTCCTTCGCATTAAAGATCATGGAAATGCTACTGGGCAAGACATATCCTTGCATTTACGTCAACAAACACCTTGGCAGGAACAACCAAGCTATGCTGAAACATACTATACACACCATGCTTTTGGTTGGGCTCCTTTATATAGTTGGACCAACGAGTACAAAAAATATATTACTACCAACAAAGGCGAATTTTACGACTTGCAAAACGATCCGCAGGAATTATGCAATCTTTCCATAAAAAAACAAGAAAACATGTTGCAATTTCAACAACAATTGACCAACATGAAACATAAAAATACAAACATACAAATCCAAGAAGAAGATTTAAAACAACTGCAATCTCTTTCCTACGTCAGTTTCCCAAGCAATCAACAAGAGACAAAGACATTTCCTGATCCTGTTACCATGACGCCATATATTACACTATTTTTGCAAGCACAAACAGCATTGAACAACAACCAAAACGAAAAAGCCATTCAACTTTTTCAACAAATATTGCAAGTAGACCCTAAAAATGTAGCAAGTTGGTCGCTTTTAGGAAAAGCATATGCTAAACAACAACTATTTGACAAAGCCCTAGACGCATACAAACAATTTGAAAAACTTCGTCCACAACTTTTAATAGCAAAAAAAGCAATCCTAGACATATATTTTCAACAAGGCAACTATGAACAAGCACGCCAACTTGCTCATGAAATTATACGTAGAGAAGGCAATCAAGATTCCATGGTTCTATCACGACTAGCCTATCTTTTCTTACTAGAAAAACAGTATGAAAATGCACAAAAATACGCCCAGCAAGCCACACTACGAGATCCTAACTCGCCTAGTGCTTGGTTTTATCTAGCTCAATCTTTTCAAGAACAAAATAAATGGCAACAAGCCATTTCATCTTGGGAAAAAGCAATCCAAATTCGTTCCCATTGGACAGAAGCTTATTACCATTATGGTACATGCTATGAAAAATTAGGCAACATAGACAAAGCACATTATATTTTTCAAAAAGGTCTACAAAACGCCCCAAAAAAAGATAACTGGTACTATACCATACAACAACAACTACAAAAAATCAAACATTCCTAGCTAAATTTGTCAAAGAAATAACCATGTTTGTCAAAGGAATAAAATATGCAAAAACTGTTGATCATTGGTGGAACAATGGATCCTAGGAAACAAGAAATCACACAAGAAGACAAAATCATGCAACGCTATCTTGCACAATTCCCAGAATCCTATAAGTTACATACATCTGATGGCTATTACCCTTTTAAAAAAAAACCATCCTATCACCACCGCATTTCCCATACTACGATTATAGGACTTGCTGAACTCATCTTAGCACAAGAAGCAGAATCGATCTCTATGAGCTATGACATTACCACCATTGACAAACTCATCACTCCCAGATGGACAAATAAAAATCCACAACAATTAGAACCCTATCAACATATTGCTATTTGCACAACATATATTCCTGCACCTGTATTGCGTTATATTCTCAATATTCTTCTCATACCTGACCATGCTACCGTGTATTTAGGAGGTCCTGGATCTTTCAACTTACAAGACGAAGACTTAATCCATATGCCCTTTCACTACCTTTTAAAAGCAGAAGGGGAAGGACGATTTCGTCAACTTCTCTTACATGCTACTAACCACGACATAGACTTGACACAAATCCCCAATTTAACATGGAAACAAGGCAATACCATCCACCATTCTAAAGTGCTAAATCAACCCCTAAATATGAACGACCTCCCTTGTCCAGATTGGACTGCTATTGCACCGCAACGAGATGGTCAAGCCTTATACGAAAGCATGCGAGGTTGTCCTTTTCGATGTGCATTTTGCGATTATCCCTTTCTTATGGGAAACCAAACATTTCGTTATAAAACAGCAGACAAAATTTACAAAGACTGGACAGAACTTTGTGAAAAAATGAACGTAACAGACATACTATGCCTAGACTCTACATTTACCTATCCTCCAGAACGACTCAAAAAACTTTGCCAAAAACTCATAGACTCTCAACTTTGCCAAAAAATTCGCTGGGGATGCTATGCACGGGCAGACAACCTAGCAAAACCAGAAATTGCAGAACTCCTCAGCCGTGCTAATTGCCAATACGTATACGTAGGATTTGAAACAGGCTCTGACGCCATGCTCCAACACATGAACAAAGGGTATACTGTCCAAGACAATATTCAAGCCATTATTAATTGCAACAAGTATAACATCATGACCTTGGGCTTATTTCTCATAGGATTTCCTGGTGAAACACAGACAACATTTGAAGAAACACGACAATTCCTACGAGAACACGCACCTACTATTATCTCTGTAGTACCTTGGATGCCAGATTTTCAAAAACATACTAAAGTTCCTATTATGCAACCAGATAAACTACAAAAATATAATGTACAACTTGAAAATCCCAGCAAAAAACTCGTAACACTTTGGAAATATAACACATCTCGTTCCATTACAAAAGAAGCGTGGGGATTTTATTGGAGTCACCAAGGCATGGACCTACAAGGAGCTTGGGATGCCATCAGCTACCTATTGCAAGACATAGAACAAGGAAAAATCAAAAGTTTATGCGAAGAATATTTCTTACCTCATCTTCTAGATGATCCATTACAACTCTATCGACATTTTGGCTCTCTTAAAACATATTCCTTTTACCATAGTTTTTCGCAGCAAGTTTTTCAAAATGCACAAAATTTTTCTGAATGGTATTCTCAATATGGCTTGCAAGCATAAAACTTCTTAATACTGTTGCACATCTTTAATGTCTACAAATAACAAATCATACGATACAAAAGGCAATCAACTATGTTTCGACAAAAAGCATTAGTTAAACTTAAATCACCAGAACAATTAGATGAATCCATCCAAATCATCCATCGAATGACAAAAATGGGAATTTTAAACATTATACTCCTTCTTACTATCACAATTATCTGGGCTATTTCAGGGTATATTCCAGAAACAGGGCGAGGGCAAGGAATTTTAATCACCCCTGGAACTGTAATGTCCATTGCTGCACCTACTTCAGGTCAAATTTTACAATGGAACGTTGAAGAAGGAGACTTTATCCAAGACGGAGAAATACTAGGCATCCTTAAACAAGAAACATTAGAGCAGACTATTCAACAAACAAAAGAACGACTCCAAAAAGTACAAAACAAACAAAAAATTTTAAGTGCACTTAAACACAAACTCAATCAATCAGAACGAGAACTTATCCAAAAAAAACATATACTTTTGACAAAACAAATTGACTATTTAAAAAAATATATCAAAGAAAAAGAAAAAATTTCTCATGATATATACACAAAAGACTTAGAATTTTTGCAGATTCAAAAACAAGATCTACTTACACAACAAAAACACATCCAAGAAATAACACAAGCTAAAAAACAAAGAGTAGAATCTTATGAACGACTACATAAAGCAGGGCTTGCTCTTAAAGACTCCTTTCAAAACGTAAAACAAACATACGAAGACTCTCAAATTACCTTAAAAAATTTAGATCTACAAATACAAGACATATACTTAAAAACATTACAAACACAAGAAGCACATCTTAACAATCAAAGCAATCTATCTAATCTAAAAAATAGGCTTGCCACAACACAAATCCAACTCCAAGAGCTACAAAACCTCAAAGTTCAGATCGATAAATTAGAATATGAAACTGCCTTTCAAAATAAAAACGAACTTAAAGAATTGGAACGATACATAGAACAATCTACAAAACAACTTCAACTTCATAAAGAAATCAAAAGTGTATATAGTGGACGAGTACTGGAACTTACTACAACAGTGGGACAAATCGCTCATAATGGACAAAAAATTATTACCATTGACACAGCCCCTGATAGCGAAAAATTAGTAGCACTTGCCTACTTTCAAGACAGCATTGGAAAACAATTAAAACAAGGAATGCAAGTTCGCATCTCTCCATCTACAGTGTCACAAAAACAACATGGAAGCATGCTAGGAGAAATTATCTCTGTTTCTGAGTATCCTGTAACAAAAGAATCTGCCATTAATCATATCGGTAACTCTAACGTTGCTACACGACTCATGAATCCAGATTATAGAATCGAAGCCTTTATCAAACTATATAAAAACAAAGACTGCCCCTCTGGTTATCAATGGACGTCAAAAAACGGACCAGACGTCCAAATCACAACAGGAACCACAGTAGATATCTGGGTTACAGTAGAAAATCGTTACCCTATATCCTTTGTAATTCCTAAAATAAGAGAATGGCTAGGACTATAACATAGAGGCAAACCATGAACAAAGACAACAATGACAATAAAAATTACGAAAACAATGAACCAATTGTATCTGACAATATACAAAACAGAAATAAAAATATAGAAAATGCACAGGAAGAAAAAGATGCTGAAATTTTACAACAGCTACAGGATGACCTAGAATCTACATTTCCTACTGATGCTACAGTCGACTCTACATTTCCTACTGATGCTACAGTCGACTCCACGGTCGAATTCACAATGCCATCATCTATCATATATAACTTAAATGACTCCTTCTCTCTCCCTTTCAACGAAACATCTTATACAACACCAAAAACACAATATAAAAACGAAGAAAAAGACTTCTTAGAATCCTATAACAAATATAATGGGATTCCTTTAAAGGAGAAAGAAAGTTCATATGAGAGCCTCTATGATATATTATTAAATGAAGTCGATACAGAAAACGAAACAAAAATCACCTTAAGACAATCTAGATTAAGCAACATAAAAAAACTTCATGAATCCAACATGGAAAGAGCTTTTACTCTATCATCTATAGGACTTAGCATCTCTAATGAAAACATGGTAACAGATTTTATCAATGATTTGCCTAAAAAAACTTTAAAAAAATTCACAAAACATAAAATTTTTAAAAAAACAAGACAAGAAAAAAAGAAAAAGAAGCAAGAAGTAGGAATCTCTACACAAGCTTGGGATCAATTTGAAAAACTTCCCTTCACATTAACAACACCTACAGAAGAACTTCGAGTTTCTATTATTAAAAGTTATCCAAAAAGTCCAGAAAATATAGAGAAGAAAGAAAATCAAAAGAATATTTTCACAGAACAAATCGTCATTCCCCAGAAAAAAATGCCGAAAGCAAAATCAAGACTACGCTACCGCACAAAAACACCGCTTGTTCTACAACTAGAGGCCACAGAATGTGGTGCTGCATGCCTCAGCATCATTTTAGAATATTATGGTTGCTATGTTCCTCTTAGCGAACTTCGTGAATCTTGTGGAGTTTCTAGAGATGGAAGCAAAGCATCCAATATTCTAAAAGCAGCTCGACAATACAACCTAGAATGTAAAGGCTATAAAAAAACACTCGATGATGTAATCCAACTTCAAGCACCCTACATTATTTTCTGGAACTTCAATCACTTCTTAGTTGTAGAAGGAATCAATACAAGAAAAAAAATCGTATATCTCAATGATCCAGCTCATGGTTATAGAAAAGTCAGTTTACAAGAATTTGACGAAAGCTTTACAGGCGTTGTTCTTACATTTAAACCTGGAGAAAACTTTAAAACATTTGGCAAACGAACCAACATCTGGCAGTCCTTAGCTAAACGTTTTGCCCCTGCAAAACATATGATTCTATACTTACTCCTAGTTGCTCTTCTTCTTACTATTCCTGGACTCCTTATTCCTACATATACAAGAATCTTTCTAGATGAAATTTTAGGTGAATCTAGAACAGACTGGATAAAACCTGTCATTGCTGCCCTAGCTGCTACAGCTCTCTTTCAAATTTGTTTAGAAAGCATTAAATACCTCTGTCTCCGACGTTTAGAAATCTTTCTATCTGCTTTCATGTCTAAAGATTTTTTTCAACATCTACTAAAACTACCTTTACAATTTTATGCACAAAGATATAGCGGGGAAATTTCTTCTAGACAAAAACTCAATGACAACATGGCAGAAATTCTCTCAGGCAAATTAGCAGATACTTGTATTAATATTCTTATGATGATCTTCTATGCGATTCTCATGTTCTATTACAACCCAAAGCTTACCCTCATTGGCATTTTATTTGCCAGTTTAAGTTTCTTTATCCTTAAATTATTCAGCCAAAATCGAGTAGATGCTAACATGAAAATGCGGCAAGACTTTGGAAAAGTCGTAGGAGACTCCATCGCAGCACTACAAGCCATGGAAACTATTAAAGTTTCTGGTCAAGAATCCTATTTTTTCAGTAAATGGAGCGGACGATATGCAAAAGCCATTAATAGTATGCAAACTTTACAAATTGCATCACAAAGCATCACAGTCTTTCCAGTATTCTTCAACTCCATCACTACAATGTGTATTTATCTCATAGGTGGTCTTTCTGTCATTGAAGGACAAATGTCCATTGGAACTCTCGTTGCCTTTACAGCTCTTATGTATAACTTCCAAAATCCTATCAAAGACCTTGTTGACCTTGGTGGCGAATTACAAAATCTAGATGGCGACCTAAAACGATTAGACGATGTCTTACAAGCTAAACCAGAATCCATACTATGGACAAATCAAAATAATGCATTGCATGGTTGGCCTCTACAATTAAAAGGCAGAGTAACCCTAGAAAACATAACATATGGATATTGCCCCATTGAACCGCCTCTATTTCAAAACATCAACTTAGACATATCCCCAGGAAAATGGGTAGCACTTGTAGGAGCTAGTGGTTCAGGTAAAACAACTCTAAGCAATATTATTTGTGGACTCTTTCAGCCTTGGGAAGGTGCAGTGCTTTTTGACAATCATCGTAGACAAGATATCCCAAGACCCGTCATCATCAACACCTTTGCAGCAGTCAGCCAAGACATCTTCCTATTTGAAGGAACTATCCGCGACAACTTAACTCTCTGGGATAGCACAGTCCCTAATGAAGTATTATATAAAGCATGCGAAGATGCAGCTATCCTAGATGTTGTCCAAGCCCTTCCTGGAGGACTAGACGGTCACCTTTTGGAAGGTGGTGTCAACCTTAGTGGCGGTCAACGACAACGATTAGAAATTGCTCGTGCCCTAGTTACTAACCCTACCATTCTTGTCCTAGACGAAGCTACTAGTGCCCTTGACGCAGAAACAGAACATATCATTATAGAACGCCTCCATTGGCGTGGTTGCACAACTATTATGGTTGCTCATCGCCTCAGCACCATCCGAGATTGCGATGAGATTATCGTCCTAGAAAAAGGCATGATCAAAGAACAAGGTACTCACACACAACTTTGGAAACAACAAGGCATCTATGCCAACCTACTTAAAATGTCCGATGGAATCTTCGAACAAGATTCTCAAAAATAAAAATCTTATCTATACATATACAAAAAAAACATATATTTATATACAAAGGAAACCCCATGGAACAAGTTATCTTAGAAACACATGGCTCACCACAAGCCCGTTCCAAATACATCGTAGTTACATTATACGATGAACAAGGAACAGAACACACTCTCTTTCGTGCAGATACATCTAAAATCATGCACTACCAAATTATGAAAACATTACGTCAAAATCTAAACCACCACGTTGAATGCCAAGGTGGTGGACATCTCCAATATGATGAAATTCATAAAACTATCCAACTATTTGGCACAAGTTGCCAATACGGAAGCGAAGACAGATGGCGTACAGTACGAATATTAAAAAACCATTTTCCAGATTGGACCATTATAGAAAAATAACAATTCCCAGAGAAAGCTTGTCTCAAAACAAGTTTGCAACCGCTTAGAACAATATCATCTGCCCCAGAGCAAATGTTCACAAATGATCCTAAAGCAAGCTTTCTCTCCCCAGAGTAAATTCACCTTCTCAGAGCAACTTTTCTCCCCCGAGCAACCTCCCCCGAGCAACATTGCCTCCCCCGAGCAACTTTCAACTTTTCTCCCCCGAGCACAGAGCAAATTTGCCTCCCCTGAGCAACTTTCAACTTTTCTCCCCCGAGCAACTTTGTTTCCCCCGAGCAACTTTGTTTCCCCCGAGCAACATTGCATCCCCAGAGTAATTCCCCAGAGCAACTTCTCCCCAGAGCAACTTCTCCCCAGAGCAACTCCCCAGAGCAACTTCTCCCCAGAGCAACTCTCCAGAGCAAAACTATATTATTTTTTCGCTTTTTTTTGCATTGTATTTTTGATACAATGACATGAAATTATTTTTTATAGACTAGATTATTGTTTGGAAGTTGTTTTTATTCTTTGACTTAGTTGTATTAGATCATTACTATAAAAAAGTTTTTTTTAATCAGGATGAAAATTACTTTTTCCGTGTGTTCCGTGTGTTCCGTGGTTTCTAAAAATTACTTTTTCTGTGTATTCTGTGTGTTCCGTGGTTTTATATTCTGTGGTTTACTCTGGGGCGTAATAAAGGTAGGCATATGATGAAATTAGATG
>JAGOMP010000075.1 GCA_017993505.1 Planctomycetota bacterium | reverse complement strand
ACATTCATTACAAATATACACTCTATCTTTTAGTGTTAAATCAGCTTTGATATTTCCACATAATTCTATAAAATATTTATATTATTTTATAGAATTTTATAGATTATTTAAAGCAGTTGGTAACCCTATTTATTACCTAGTAACTGCCAAATAGTAATGGCTTACGCCTCCGATCTTTCATTCTAATAGATACTATAGTAGAGTTACATTTCAGGGTAGTTGACTACAAAAGGATTTTATGGATAATACAATCAGTTTTTAAATTAATCTGATTCTTCATTTTCTGATACCATCATTTGAAATGGTACTTCTGCATTTTGTAAAGCATTTAACTGAGCAGTTGTTTGAAAATACTTTTGACATAAAAGCTGCGTGTCTTGTAAAATTTGGTTTCGTTTTTCATAGTCATCAGTTTCTAGCAAAATTTTTCGTAAATACGCATGGTTCTCTTGATATTTTCGACGTTCTAAACCTTTGTATATAAGAATTAAGCGTTCGTACAATGCTCTTTCATCTTTAATATCATATTCTTGATAATAAATATTGATCAATTCGCTAGACTCTTTTATATCAATTTGATTGCAAAGAGAACTAATATCTAAAGCTATATTTTGCTGTATTTGTGGATATAAAATAGTTGCAATTTTTTTTGTAGTTGTTCCTTGATATTCATGGCATGGATATTTTTCTACAATAAGCCAAGCATATTCTGGCACATGCATAATAGCCCATAATACAAATTTTTCATCGTCTTCTAAAAATTTTTGGTATAGTGTTTGATTTCTTTTTATTGGTTCTAAAACAATATTAGGGGATGGCAACGTGGCTTGCTTTACATTTTGAGTAGAGATATTAAAAATATTGGCTATTTTTTGCTGGACAAGTTCTCGCGTAATTTTGTCAGGAATCGTTTGTGTAATTTTTGTCAACTCTTGAATCGATTGTCGCTGTCCAGAAACTGTCGTTGTATCGTATTTTTGTGCACTCTTTTTAATGGTAAAATCCCAAAATTCTTCCGCCTTATCTAAAGCATTTTGCATAGCTTGTTGCCCATATTGTAATAAATATTCGCAAGGATCTTTCTCCTCTGGCAAGACAACGATTTTTGCTAAAAGACCTTGTTTTAAAAGAAGCGGTATAGCACGTTCTATGGCATTTTGTCCTGCATTATCTCCATCGTAAATCAAATAAACTTGATCTGTGTATCGACGAATAATTTTTATATGGTCTTCTGTTAAGGCAGTTCCTAATGTAGCAACTCCATTTGTGAATCCGAATTGATGCATCATCATCACATCTGTGTAGCCTTCCATTAAAATGACTTTGTTTTGCTCTTGAATTGTTTCTTTAGAAAGAGAAAGAGCATACAATGTGCGACTTTTATTAAAAAAATTTGTTTCTGGAGAATTTAAATACTTTGGCTGTTTCCTTGTATCATATTCTTTTCCTTCTAAAATTCGTCCACCAAAAGCAATGACTTTCCCATCAATATTTGTAATAGGAAAAAGAATACGGTTTCGAAAATAATCAAAATATTTATTTAATCCTTTCTTGCTTTTGCAAATCAAACCTGCCTTTTCTAACATTTCTATTTCAAATCCTTGTTGTAAGGCACTTTGCAATAAAAGCTCCCAAGCATAAGGTGCATATCCCACTCTAAACTTTTTTTGAATATCTTCTCGAATCCCTCGTGATTGTATATATTCCTGTGCATATTGCCCATATATTTGGAGTTGTTGCTCATAAAATTGCGTAGTCCATTCGAAAAGTTCAAAAAAATCTCGTGTTGTATATTTTTCTTGCGATTGTGAATTATTTAAATCAATGCCTAATTTATCAGCCAATTTTTGCACTGCTTCTGGAAATGTCATATGTTCTATGGCTTGGATAAAATGAAAAACATTGCCACCTTTTCCACAACCAAAACATTTAAAAATTTGGCGTTCTGGATTAACATTAAACGAAGGTGTTTTTTCTTGATGGAAAGGACAAACGCCAACAAAATTTTTGCCTCTAGGTTTGAGCGTTAAATACTGTGAAACAATATCTACAATATTCGTTCGTTGTCGAATGTCTTCGATAATTTCTTCTGCAATGTAGTTCATGGAAATCTCCATTCTTTTTATATAGAATATTCAAGCATTGGAGAGACATTATTTGAAATATTTTTAAAATCTTTATATTGTTTATAAACATCTGACAATAATAATCTAGGAGCATTCCATAGTTTATGTTTCTCTTGAATGTACTGGTAAAATGTATAGCTTTTCATCTCATCTAATAACTCTTGGATATCTTGAGGATCCACAATAAGGGAAAGAACATTGACTTCTTCGGGTGGATTTTTTAAACGACAATATTGTTTATTGCCCTGTTCTTCCACAATAAAATCGTTAGCATGGTGTAGTAACATAATTAAAATACATTCTCGAACAAAATGAGAATGCAAATTAGAAGCTGTAGCAATCTCTAATGCAGTATCATCTTCTAATTTAATCCCAATAAAAGGTGGTCGAACTTCTTCATAATGACTCACAGCAAGACGATAGAGAAAGTCCAAGCGAATCCATTGAGAAAGAACTCCATATCGATTCATACAAGAAAGGTCACGCATTAACCAACACCGTGAAGTATATGTTAACTTAGGTGTGTCCATAGTATGTGCAATGACAATTCCTACAAGAAAAACTGCACAAAAATAATAAAACCATGTTAAAAAAATAGGAACTAATGCAAAATTTCGTAAGTTTCTGTACAAAGAAACAGCACTAAATGTTGTAAAATACCAACGACCTCCTAGCCAAAAAACTGCGGCAATAAAAGCCCCCCAAGCAGCACTTTTATAAGAAACAAGCGACACAAACAACTTATAAAAAAACATAAACATTAAAGTTGTAAACAACAAAGAAAAGCATGTACTTAAAAATACATTACTAAAAGAATATCGTTCTAAAAAAACATCAATAATTTTATGCGTACTAGACATAAGAGTAATCGTTATAGTAGCAAGGATGGGCAACATTAAAAACATAAAGATAAAGGGCATCAATATATGAATAGGAGGCACACGCCATAAAAGCTTTTGGATTCGAGAACCTCGATGGGAAATAGGTAAATTTCCCCAAACTAAAGGTGTCACACTTTCTGATAAATTTGTTTTAATGCTCAATAAAAGAATGTAATAAGCAATGGCTAAAATAAAGAAAAAACCTGCACCCAATGGATTGATTTTAATTTTATTTTTTTCTTCATAGAATGTACGTGTAGATTTATATATCGTAGTTCCTAAAGCGTCAGTAATAGAAAATTCTGTAACTTTGAGCTTATTTTCTGCTTTTAGTTTTTCTTCTGTTGTATTATATTTCGTACAATATTCTGATAAATATCTTTGATATCTTGTATCACTGACTAAACTTCCTTCTAATAAACCGAATTTATCAGGAATTGTGTCTAATAAAATTTTTTCTGGAGAAGGCCATAAAAAATGAATTTCTAAAAAACGGCGAGTCTCACTAGGAGAAACTAGAGGATCTAATGTAATAGTCACACCAATCGTCATAAATAGATAAACAAAAATAATTAGATTAGCACACAGTACATACGCAAGAACACTAGCACGAGTCAAGCCATAATTAAAATAAAAATCGACAAAAGGACGAATTATAAGTTGCACCATATTATAAAATCTATTATTCATGTTTGCCTCTTGCTAATTTTTTTGGATTTTGTTGTTTCATATCTTCTTTATTCTTCTACGATTTCATCAATCGTACAAACTTTTTGGTTTTTCATGAATTCTCGAAGCACAACAGTAGCATAGCAACTTTTAGGAAGTGTAAAAGAAATCCACATTCCTTGTTCTGTTTTTTGCCAAGAAAGATTTTGAACAAAAAATCGTAAACTTCTTCGTTCACCTAGAATGGGAAACATAGACATAGATATATTTTCTTTTTCTAACAATTCGATTTCGCGCTGGAGTGGTTTATATCGTGGTTGAATCATTTTATAGCCCCAGATCGGTCCAGAAGCAGAAATTTCTTTGTTATTGCACCGAATTTGTTCTTTTTCTTGGTCTTCCACAAAAAAGACACTTCGACTCGGATGTTTGACAGCAAGGTCGCCTAGTTCTATGCTGTCTAAATGTTCAATTCGTTGAGACAAAATTTCATTAAATAACCAAGCTTGGTATGCACAAATATAAAAAGTGTACATATGTTTAGGAATAATGCTAATAATTTTTTCTGGCGACAATCCCATTGCTAATTTTTTTAAAATGTATTTTTCTGTACGAAATTCAGAAGGTATTTCCTCACTTGCAGATTTATAATTTCCTTGAAGAAAATATTGTTTTATTTGTTGCATTTTTGGGCTGTCATTTTCTGTAAAAGTACCAAAGAAAACTTGCAATAAAGCTTTAGAATCTTTTTGTAAGATAGCTTTTCCAATCCATTGTGTATTATTTTGTATGCCGAATCGTTGTTCACCAAAATAATTAGGAACTCCAATGTCTACAAGCTTGTTAGCAATAGAAACAATATTACTTTCTTTAGATTCATCGTAATTTCGAATGCAAATGCGAAATTCATTGCCTTGTAAATGTCCTAATCGAAGTTTATTTTTATGGCGTTGTACAGATAAAATTTTTACATTCGGAATGTTGATTTTTTCTATAAGAGGCAATGCTTTTTGTGGAATAGAAATATATTGTTTTGTAAGTGCATGGCAATCTTTCTGCCCTGCATAGCCAACATCTTTTAGTGATATTTTAAGTTTTTGACTAAGTTGTTTTACAAGTTCCAATGTAGTGAGATTGCTTTTTTCAATATATAAAAAAATATGTTCGCCCTCACCAGAACAAGGATATGCAGGAATTTCAGTTACTTGAAAATCTTCTGGTGAGTGGCGAATAATTCCGTTAATTCCAGAAAATTCGTTCGTTAGAAAGGGATACATGTTGAAAATCTCGCTGAACGCTTATATGGCGTATAAAACCAAGCCTTTAAAAAATGGTATTTTTTTAAAGGCTTGGTTTATGGATTATGGATTATAAGTAATGTCTAACAAGCAGGTACTTGATAAAATTGTCCAATGATTTCTTGGTATCGTTGACAAATGACAGGACGTCGTATTTTTAATGTAGCCGTCAACATTCCATTTTCAACGGTAAAAGGCTCGTCGATAATTTCAAATTCACCAATTTGTTCGCTTGCATCCATACATTCATTAAACTCTCGAATAATGCGACCAACTTCTTGACGAATATTGATATTTTGTGTCATGTCCATATTAGGTACAATTAAAGCTGCTAACTTAGGTTTTCCATCACCAACAACCATAACTTGATGAATCATGTCATTTTGTAAAAGACGATCTTCAATTTGAACTGCAGGAATATTTAATCCAGAAGAAAGGACAAGGATTTCTTTTTTTCTGCCCTGTAAAAATAAATAAGTACGATTATAATGTTGAGATAATTTTCCTAAATCACCTGTTCGAAACCAACCATCTTCTGTAAAACTTGATTTATTGTGTTCTGGTTCTTCATAATATCCTGAAAAAACAGGATCACCTTTAAGTAAAATTTCACCATCATCATCAATTTTTACTTCTACACCTGGAAGTGCATATCCTACAGAACCTTTATACGTTTCATTGGGATTATTATAAAAAACTGCTCCAGCAACTTCTGTAAGTCCTTGTGCATTTGTCAATGGAAGACCAATGGCTTGATAAAAATCATAGATATGTTCTGGACATGCTGCACCAGCTGTAACCATTAATTTAAATTTTCCAATATTCTTTCGAATTTGATTCGTTAATAATTTTCCTACTGTGTTACTCAATATGCTACATACACAACGTTTAATGAAAGATTGCGAATGATTAGCTTCTACTCTTAATTGAACTGCGAAATTGACAATTTTTTTTGCTATTTTTCTACGACGTAATTTTTTTTGAATGCCTTGATAAATTGCTTGATAGACTCTAGGAACAGATACAATAATATTGGGATTAAATGTTTTCAACCCATGTAGTAAATTATCTCTTCCTACAATATTGCATGTGGCACGAGTAAATATAGCTAATAAAAGTTCTGTTTGAGCCATAACATGCGAGAAAGGAAGAAAAGTTAATGTTTTATAAGTAGAATCAATGCTTAAATGATTCCCAGCTCTTGTGGCACAAGAAATCATGTTTTTATGACTTAGGCATGCACCTTTTGGTTCGCCTGTTGTACCAGAGGTAAACACAATTTGGGCAGTGTCATTTTCTGTCGCATTTTGTATAGCAGACTCTAAAACATTATATGCTACTTCTTGCTCTATTTCTTGATTGAAAATTTCATGAATATTAACATGTGCACAAGGCAATTCTTTACATTCTATAACTTCAGGAACTGTAAAAATCGTATGAATATGTTCATGTACATAGCGTAGTTTTGTAAGTTTTTGATATAACAGCAATTCTGTAACAACAATGCACTGTGCTTTTACCTTACAAAGCATAAATTCAAGGGCATCTGCATTGGAAATAGTGTGAATAGGCACACATATTTTATTAGCTGCAATAATTCCAAAAAAAGAAGCAACAAAATCAAAAGAAGTTTCTAAAAAAATAGGAATATTTTTTCCAAAAACTCGTTGTTTTTGTAAATAAGAACCAAAATTTGCAATGGACTGAATTGTTTTTCCAAAAGAGTAGTCATGAATATTTTTTTGGCTGTCCATTTCTCTTATAATAATGTGATCTGACGGAACATCTAAAAAATAAGATAGTAAATTATTTTTTTCTTCTATCATAATATTTAACCCTACTACTAGAGAAGACAAAATTTTCGCACACCTAACAACGAAAACTAGTATATATGTATCTTCTATACTATTACTTGCTAGTAAGAAAAAATCAAAACTACGCTTTGGAAAGTTCATATTTTTTACGTTTTTATGAACTTTAATACTACAATTGATTCACTAGCAAATGAATAACATCTATATAATAACATTCATACTAAAATAAATCAATATTTTTTTTAGATTCATTAAAAAGTTTCATTCTAACTAAAAAAAACTAAAAAATGTACCTAGATTTTATAATAAAATTATGCTATACTTTTGGAAATAGATGCGTTTTTTTTACAATTTTATTCAATTTCCTAATAAAAATATAAAAGACACGTTGTAAATATAACAGACATATGTCATACTATCCTGCTACAAAGGGTGCAGATTATGGGATTTGAAAGTAGCCTGAATACTGAAAACTTTAAAAATATCTATAATATTTTATGTAATACGAATCCAGAAGGTATCTTGACTGTTTCAGATGATAAAAGAACAAAACATATTTATTTTACTTCCGATTATATTTATCTCAGCGGTGATTATTGCAAAGATAAAATAGAAAAAATTTTACTAGTTGCTGGTCGAGTCAATGAAGATGAGCTAGAAATCATTCGAAACGGACAAAAAAAGTCAAATAAAATATTAGATGAATTATTTTTAGAAAAACAATTACTTTCTAAAGAAGAATTATTGCAAATTGGGCATGAACAAATTATTGAAGAATTTTGCGATTTTTTTTTCTGGGAAAATTCAAATTTTTCTTTTCAATCTGAATGGGATAAATCAACATTGCCTACTGATTGTAAAGCAATTCCTATTTTGCATTTTTCAGACTTATTATATTCTATCTATGAACAAATGAAAGAATGGGAATATGTCCGCCGTCACATTAGGAGTCTCAGCTTGATTTTCATCCTACAAGAAGAAAATTTTATTACTTCTGAAATGTTGAACAAACATGAAATGGCTAATGAAATTCAAGAAATTATACAATATCTCTATGGTTTCCATGATATCAGCGAAATTTTTCAAATGTGCAAAATATCTATTTTAGATATTTGCCATATTTTATCAGCCTTGATATATGAGAATATTATTCGACCTGCTAATTTCGAAGAATTATTTGAAAATGCAAAGAAATGCCAAGAACAAGGGAATATACAAAAATACATTCAATTGTTGGAAATCGCATTAAAAATACGTCCCGACAATGCACAGATACGCATTTCCTTAGCAGAAGCATATGAAGCAACAGGTAGAAAAAATGAAGCAGGGCTGTTTTATTATATAGCTAGTGAACACTTCCAAATTTCTGATCCTAGAACGGCAGTAAAATATTTAGAGCTAACATTGGAATACACTCCGAATAATATAGATGCACGCGAAACTATTGTTCAACTTTTAGAAAATTTGAACATGAACGACAAAGAAGTAGAACATGTTCAATGTTTAATCAAAGCATATATTCAAGAACAACTATATGAAAAAGCATTTTTACTTTGCCAAAAATATCAAGAACGATATCCTGAAAAATTTGAATTTACCTATCTTTTAATCGATATATATGCAAAGCAAAACCTAAAACATTTAGTAATTCAAGAATACGAAAATTTAGCACAATGTTATCAGCGTCATTTTAACATGGAGAAATATTTAGAAATTTTAAAAAAAATTATAGAGATAGATCCTGATAGACCAGATATTATCAAAAGCATTCAAAAAGAGCAAAAAAAAATCACCTTAAAAAAATATATTCCTCATATTCGAATCATAGCTATAGTGATATGCATTGTCCTCCCTATCATTTTATATATGTTCCATTATTCTTTTAATGCCAATAATCTTTTGTATCAAGCTAAAAATGCTGAAATAGAAAGCTATCAAAATTTATATAAATTATCTGAAGCAAAAGATCTCTACGAACAAGTAAAAAAGAATTACAGGTGGAGCAACGCTGCCTTAAAAGCAGATATACATCTACAAATGATACACCTTAGAGAATTAAAGCGAACTACGGGGAAAAAAAATATTGCTCAAAGCATTGAAACAGTTATTCAAAATAAATTTAATCGTGTTCAATTACTAGCTCAAATTCATAAATATCAAGATGCTATACAACTTTTAGAAAAATTACAATCAGAATATAAAGATCAAAAATGGCAAAAATATAGCCAAAAACTGATGACAGAAATTCGAACCCAAGAGATAGAATATAATAAAAACCAATTCTTTGAAAAATATAAAAAAGCAAAAGAATATCATGCAAACAAACAATGGGATGAGGCAACAAATTTATATAAAGAACTGCAAAATCGTACTTCTGATGTTCAAGACATATCTCAAGCAAATGAAATCAGTAAACATATAACTGCTTCTTTACTAGAAATTTCTAACAATAAAATGCAAGAAGCCTTAGATAATTGCAAGAAAAGATTTTCGCAAGGAGAACAAGAACAAAAAGAATATCAATATAATGCTGCTGTACTTTCTTATAAAGCTAGCATTGACTTCGGACAACAAGCATTGGGATTTACAGAACTTTCAGAACCCAATAGAACAGACATAAAAAATATAATCAGCAAAGCAGAATTTGGTATTCTCTTGATTGAACGAACAGAAAATGAAGTAAAAACAATAATAGAAGAAGCAAAAATTTTAGAAAAACAAGGTGATATTGTTACCTCTTTTCAAAACATTCAGAAAATTTTAGAAACTCCTAGATGGAAGCATACTAACAATGCCAAAAAAGCTAAATTGCCTATTCAAATACGAACAAATCCTACTCATATCGTTATACAAGATACAAAAGACATTACACCGTGTATTCTATATCTTCAACAGGACGAAGAAAAAAATATTCAATTAGAAAAAAATGGCTATGAACCTGTGACCATTACCGTCTCTACGAAAAAAAATCCAGTATATGATATCTCTTTAACTAAAAAAATATTGTGGCAATACAATGCCCAAGGTGCCTTACAAAGTCCTGTTCAACTTTATAAAAATTTATTATTCTTCACAAATCGATCGGGGAAAATTACTGCCCTTCATGAAGTCAATGGAAAAGTTGTCTGGGAAAATACAACTACTCGAGGCCTAGGAGATGTAGAATCTAGTGTAAACATTTATGATAATATATTATATGTAGGCAGTAATGATGGATGTTTATACGCTTTTGATACAGAAAAAGGCAATAAACTTTGGAAATTTGAAGCAAAAGGACCAATCAAATTAATGCCTTCTGTAGAACGCGACTGTCTATGTTTTGGTACAGATAATGGATATATTTATACTCTTCAATGCAAAACAGGTAGCATCCTTTGGCAAAAATATTTAGGTAATAAATTTAAATGTGCTTCAGAACCCATTATTATCAAAAACAACGTCATTTTCATTAGCAAACAAGGTGATATTATTGCCTATCATCTTTTTTCTGGTAATAAAATTTGGGGATTACGTCTACCAGAAAGAATTTTTTCTAAAGTTACTCAAGATAATATGAATTTATATATGAGTTTAAGAAATCATCTAGCCTGTTTCAATTTAGATACAAAAAAAATTACTTGGCGTACAAGAATACAAGGGAATTGTGTTGCCAATGTTTTTTGTTCAAAACAATCTATATATCTAGGAACAACAGAAGGTTATGTCTATGCATTATCTCGCATAGATGGCTCATTCTTATGGAGAAAAAAACTTTCTAATAACATACAATCTACACTTTGGGAAGAAAATAACTATGTCTACGTTGGTTGTATGGATGGGCAAGTTCATATCTTGCTCTCTAAAAATGGAATGCCTTATTGGAACTTTCAATATAGCACCAAAGGTATTCTTTGTGATATAATAGGAACCTCGCGAGCCATATATATTGGCACTATGGATGGGATTTTATATTCGTTAGAAAAAGAATAGAGAGAACAAGCTATGGCAAAAATAGATTATTATATCAACAATGTAAAAGTAAAAACATTCCCTTTACAAGATAATAAAATCACTACTTCTTGGAAGATTGGCCCTGCCCCTAACAATGATATTATTTTACCTTCAAATTATAATTTTCAAAATACTCATATTCGCATTACAAAAAAAAATAATAATCAATTCACTATATGTGCATATCCAAAAGCTACTGTTATCTATAATAATACACTATTGCCAGAACAAATTGAAATTGATCTGCCTGACAATATGAAATTTTACTTAGATGCAAAACAAAAATCTTACATTATCTTTGACTCTGAAAAAAATATAGACGAAGCTCGCCAAAGACAACAAAAAAGACTTGCTCAATTAGATCAACATATCATTGGAACAGCCAGTACAGATACTATCATGTCACAAGCAGACGATATGATAGCATTCAAAGACAGTTCATATATAATCGACACAAGCAATTCAGACATTATTATAGATGAAGATCAAAGTAACACTTTT
Source organism: Planctomycetota bacterium (assembly GCA_017993505.1). GTDB lineage: Bacteria > Planctomycetota > Uabimicrobiia > Uabimicrobiales > JABWCH01 > JAGOMP01. The sequence continues at coordinate 1,836 of JAGOMP010000075.1, read as the reverse complement.
GAGCAAAAAACAAAACAAACTTCTACCATTCCAAAAATTCTTAGTGTAGAAAACGCAACCACACCGTCCCAAAAACAATATACTAGAGCAATGCAAGCAATGCCTCAAATGCAAGGTAAGCAGAAAACAGCATTAAAAGAAGGCGACATGATTCTAGAACGATATCGCGTTCAAAAATTGCTCGGGAAAGGCGGTATGGGGATTGTATATCAAGTATTTGATTGTTCTTTGAACTATTCTGTTGCTTTTAAAATGCTCTTCATACAACAAGATATTTCACAACAAGAATTAGAAGTAGCCTTTCAAAGATTTCAACTCGAAGCTCGCTCCATGGCACAAATCAAACATCCCAATGTATTAGCTATCCACGATATAGGTGAATACCTAGGCATGCCTTACTATACAATGGATCTCATCAATGGCAAAGAACTTTCTGAATACACAGGAGTAGATATTTTTGAAAGAGAGATGGTCACGATACAACAAATTATGGAATGGGCATATACACTATGTACAGCCATTCAATATGTACATGATCAAGGGATTATCCATCGAGATTTAAAACCTTCCAACGTAATGATTACAGAGGATAGAGGGCCTATACTCATGGACTTTGGAATTGCACGTATTGAAAATTATAAAGCAGATTTAACAGTGGAAGGGCAATCCTTAGGAACTCCAGCTTACATGGCACCAGAACAAGCTTTAGGTCGCAAAAAAGAAATTAACAATAGAACGGATGTATATGGAATTGGTGCTATTTTATATGAAACATTAACAGGAACTGCTCCCTATTCTGGTAATCCCATGCAAGTCATGTTTAAAGTCATCAGCCCTACAAATTTTCCTATTCCCATTAAAGAACGAAATGAAAAAGTAACCTCAGACGTTATCACAATTGTTGAAAAAGCAATGTCTAAAGAGCAAAGTGCACGCTATAAAAGTGCTGGGGAAATGGCAGAAGACATTAAACGTTACTTAGATGGGTATCGTATCTATGCAAAACCTCCCACTCGTCTTGAAAAATGCAAATACTACTTCAAACATCGAGCAAAATCGACAATCATCACCGCAAGTCTACTATTGATTATTTTCTTTGTCTCCATATTTTTATTTATTAAACAAACACAAGAAGAAAAAGAAAGAAAAGAAAAAATTGCTTCCTTATCAAAACAAGCTACAGAGCAACTGATGGTTTTACAAGATCTAGATAATACACAAAACATAGAAGCCCGCAATCGATCCTCAGAATCAAAAAAATATCTTCCTATATTTTTTGATATTATTAGACTTTATGATGAAATATTAAGATTAAATCCTAATAATCTGGCAATAAAACAAGCAAGACTCAATATATTTCTTCAATTAGGAGAATATACTACACAAATTAAGAACTTTGAAGTTGCCTCTTCTATATATAACTCTGCTATAGAATATGCCAATCAAAATAACTTGCGTACTGTAAATTTAGATCAATTAAGAGAAGAATGCAACTCACTAACCATGAGACACGAAACAGAAACTAACAAACAACTTGGCTTAATTTTTCAAAAAATTGATCAACTAGCAACAACATCTACAAATAAGAATAACGAAACTAACAAAGAAAAAAAAGAATAAAAAGAATCTAATGATGAAATAATAAATGTATGTAGAGGAAATAACATACAGATGCAATAACAAACTATACAAAATTTTATTGTGCAACAAGGGGTTACCAACTGCTTTAAATAATCTATAAAATTCTATAAAATAATATAAATATTTTATAGAATTATGTGGAAATATCAAAGCTGATTTAACACTAAAAGATAGAGTGTATATTTGTAATGAATG